>JAFVZP010000081.1 GCA_017508105.1 Clostridia bacterium | reverse complement strand
TATTTTGATTCTTTTGGCGGAACCTCCTATCCGGAGGAGAATCCCCCTAAGCAGCTGCTGCCTATGACAGCCAAGCAGCTGCCCAGCTATGGCGGCAGTCTGGATACCGCCGCCACTGACCTTGCCCATTACCAGCGCCATGAATTTGCGACCCTGGTCCTCTGCGGCACCCGGATGCGTGCCGAAATGCTCCAGGAGATGCTCCGGGGCAAAAATCTCTCGGCCTTCCTGTGCATTCCCCTGACCTCCATGCCCAAGCCCGGTCAGATTTTGCTGGCGGAGGGCACCCTGCCCTTCGGCATGGAGTATCCCGATGTGAAGCTCGCCGTCCTCACCGAGGGCCAGCTTCTGAGCCGGGGCGAGATCAAGCGCAAGCCCAAGAAGTGGGAAAAAATCAACCAACCCTGCGTTCCCTCGGACATTGCGTATACCGTGGAAGAGTGCGTCGCCATTGCCAATAAACTCGACTATCCCGTCATCGTCCGTCCTGCCTACACACTCGGCGGCGCAGGCGGCGGCGTGGCGTTCAACGAAGAGGAGCTGCGCTTAATCGCACACAACGGCTTGATGCTTTCGCCCATCACGCAGGTACTCATTGAAAAATACATCGCAGGCTGGAAGGAAATCGAATTTGAAGCTATGCGTGACAGCAACGGTAACGCCATCACCATCTGTTAGATGGAAAACGTTGACCCCGTCGGTATTCACACGGGCGACTCCATCGTCGTAGCGCCTGCAGTTACTTTGGCGGATAAGGAATTTCAAATGCTCCGCTCGGCGGCGCTCTCCATCATCACCGAGCTCGGCATCGAGGGCGGCTGCAACTGTCAGTTTGCTTTAAACCCCGACAGCTTTGAATACGCCGTCATTGAGGTTAACCCCCGCCTTTCCCGTTCGTCCGCACTTGCATCCAAGGCAACGGGCTATCCCATTGCAAAGGTAGCCACCCGCATTGCGCTCGGCTATACCTTGGACGAAATCAAGAACGACGTTACGGGTACCACCTACGCTTGCTTTGAACCCAGCATCGACTATATCGTTGTAAAATTCCCCAAGTGGCCGTTTGATAAGTTCTTATACGCAAAGCGTGAATTGGGTACGAGAATGAAGGCGACGGGCGAGGTTTTGGCAATCGGTTCAACCTTTGAACAGGCGATTATGAAAGCCGTGCGCGGTGCGGAAATTTCTTTAACCACCCTGAACCATAAGAAGTTTAAAGACACGCCTACCGAGGAATTGGTGAAAAAGCTCTCGGAAATGACCGACGAAAGAATGTTCGTGGTATACGAAAGCTTGAAGCGTGGCGTATCTCCCGATACCATTTTTGATATCACCAAGATTGACAGATGGTTCTTAAATAAATTCTTAAACCTCATTCGCTATGAAAATAAGTTAAAGGCAATCAAGGCGTACAGCGAAAACCTCACCGAGGCAGAGCTGAATGACGAAAACCTCAGCGTGCTCTTGGGCGACGAGGAGTATCCCGTAAAATATATCAAAAAGGGCGTACTCTCCAAGAGTATCTACGAAGAGGGTAAATATTACAGCTATTTAGACAAGGACATCGAAGGCTTCTCCGGTCAGAAAAAGCCTTACCACAAAAAGGCGTCCTTTAAAATGGTAGATACCTGCGCCGCTGAATTTGCCGCGCAGACCCCGTATTTCTACTCCACCTACGACGAGGACAACGAAGCAAAACCCTTCGTCGACCGCAGCAAGAAAAAGCGCATCATGGTCATCGGATCGGGCCCCATTCGTATCGGACAGGGTATCGAGTTCGACTATTCTTCCGTGCATTGCGTATGGGCGCTCAAAGACTTGGGCTATGAAGTGGTCATCGTCAACAACAACCCCGAAACCGTTTCCACCGACTTCGATACGGCAGACAGACTGTACTTTGAACCCTTGACTCCCGAAGACGTGCAGCACGTCATCGACGTAGAAAAGCCTTACGGCGTCATCATCACCTTCGGCGGTCAAACGGCAATCAATCTCTGCGCTTATTTCCAGAGCCACGGCATCCGCATCTTGGGAACCTCGGCAGACAGTGTGGATATGGCAGAGGACAGAGAACGTTTTGAAGCGCTCTTGGAAAAATTCGGCATTCCCAGACCCAAGGGTATCACGGTTATGACCAAGGAAGAAGCGTTCAAAGCGGCGGAAACCTTGGAATATCCCGTGCTGTTGCGTCCTTCGTACGTCATCGGCGGTCAAAACATGACCATCGCCTTTACGCCCGACGACGTAAACCGTTATATGGACGTCATCTTGGCGCAGGGCATTGAAAACCCCGTACTCTGCGATAAATATTTAATGGGCAGCGAGCTTGAGGTAGACGCCATTTCGGACGGAACCGACGTTTTAATCCCTGGTATCATGCAGCACATCGAACGCACGGGCGTACACTCGGGCGACTCCATTGCCGTATATCCGCCTTACAACCTCGACGACGCTATGCTCAAGCAAATCATCGAGGTATCCACCCAGTTGGCTTTGGAATTAAAGACCAAGGGGCTTATCAACATTCAGTATTTAATTTACCGCAACCGTCTGTACGTAATTGAGGTCAACCCCAGAGCGTCCAGAACGGTGCCGTATATCTCCAAGGTAACGGGCGTGCCCATGGTAGAGCTTTCCACCAAGATTATTGCGGGTGCAAAGCTCAAAAAACTGGGCTACGGCACGGGCTTATATCCCGATTCTCCCTACGTTGCCGTCAAGGTTCCCGTATTCAGCTTTGAAAAACTCAACGACGTAAACTCCCAGCTCGGACCGCAAATGAAGTCCACGGGTGAGGTTTTGGGCATCGGTAAGACCATGGAAGAAGCGCTGTTCAAGGGCTTGGTTTCCGCAGGCTTTAAGATGTGCCATCCCACCAAAAACAAGCCCGTCGGCGTGTATATCACGGTCAACGAGCAGGATAAATTTGAAATTGTTTCGGTTGCCAAGAAGTTTGCGGACCTGGGCTGTAATATCTACGCCACCAAGGGTACGGCGGCAGTCATTTCCAAGCTCGGCATTCAAGTTGAGGTAGTGGACAGACTCTCTGCCACCGATACGGTCATCAAGCTGATGGACGAGGACAAAATCGACTACGTCATTTACACGGGCAAGACGGATATGGAATCCATTAACGACTATATTCGTTTGCATCACCACGCAATTCTGCTTGGCATTACCGTGCTGACCTCTTTGGATACGGCAAACGCACTCGGCGATATCATTGCAAGTAAGTTTACTGAAAGCAACACCGAGCTCGTGGATATTAACAACTTGCGCAAGGAAAAAATGCAGTTGGAATTCACCAAAATGCAGACCTGCGGCAACGACTATATCTATTTCAACAACTTCGACGGTAAAATCACCTGTCCCGAATCGCTCGCCATCAATTTCGTCAGCCGTCATTACGGTATCGGCGGGGACGGAATCGTGCTCATTGAAAAATCGGACGTTGCCGATGCAAAAATGCGCATCTATAACCGCGACGGCTCGCCCGGCGGCGTAGGCGGCAACTCCATTCGTTGCGTCGGAAAATATCTGTACGAAAAGGGCATCGTAGCCGATAAGGATTTGGTTAAAATTCAAACGGACGCCGGCGTACACGAAGTGAAATTATACTCCATCAACGGCAAGGTCGGTTCGGCGAGCGTTAACCTCGGAACGGTACGCTTAAAGGGCAGTGAAATTCCCTGCGTATGGAAGGACGAGGAGCAAATCGTAGGCAAGGAAATTGAAATCGGCGGCACTAAGTACAACGCCACTTTGGTCAACATCGGCAACCCGCACTGCGTAGTATTCGCCGAAAAAGTGGACGACGTGGACGTGGAAACCGTAGGTCCGATGTTCGAGTGCAGCGAATATTTCCCCAAGAGAGTAAACACCGAGTTTATCCGCGTCATCAATCCCGTTACCATCAAAATGCGCGTATGGGAACGTGGCAGCGGTGAAACGTGGGCTTGCGGTACGGGTGCGGCTGCCGCAGTTGTGGCTTGCGTACTCAACGGCTACTGCCAGAAGGATACCAACGTTACGGTAAAACTCCGTGGCGGCGACTTGACCGTAAACTACCGTTCGGACGGTACGGTCGAACTCATGGGTCCCGTTAAGACGAGCTTTGAAGGCACCATTGAATTTTAATCTTAAAAAATATGATTTATTTCGATAACGCAGCTACCACCCGTCCAAACGGACGGGCGGTAGAACGTGCATTTGAATATTTACAAGACAAATTTTTTAATCCCTCCGCACTCTATCAGGAGGGATTAAACGTCAAAAACGACTTAAAACAAGCCCGAGAATTTTTAATTTCTTGCATTTCCAACGTGCAGGACACGGCGTTGGTATTCACTTCCTGTGGCAGCGAGGCGAACAACCAAACGCTGTTCTCCTTTGCAAAGCGTGGAAATTGCATCATCTCCGCAGGCGAACACTCGGCAATCCATGAAACGGCGAACGAGCTGAAAAATAGGGGCATTGAACTGCGTATCGCCCCCTTAAACCCCGACGGAACCGTCAATCAAGAGGCGCTTTTAAAGCTCGTAGACGATAAAACCGGCTTGGTTTCGCTCATTCACGTCAACAACGAAACGGGCAGTATCAATGATATCAATTCGTTGGCGGCTGCCGTGAAAAAAATTAACCCCAAAACCGTCTTTCACAGCGACGGCGTGCAAGCGTTTGGTAAAATTTCCTATCAGATGGGCGCGGCTGTCGATGCATACTCGGTTTCGGCGCATAAAATCGGCGGAATTAAAGGTGTTGGCGGATTATTTATCAAGAAAAAGCTGTACAACGTCTTAAAACCGTATATTTACGGCGGTGGACAGGAAAACGGCAAGCGCAGCGGTACAGAAAACACCTTTCAAATCAAACAGTTTCAATACGCCGCCGAGGATAAATTTAAAACCTTACGCGAAGATTTACAAAAATTACACGAACTTCGCGAATGGTTGTGGAATGCCTTGGATAAAACGGCGTTTACCCGTATTTCCACGCCCTCGGGCTCGCCGTACATTTTGACGGTGAGCGTACCCAAAACGAGGGGTGAGGTGCTTTTGCATATGCTCAACGACAGGGGCGTTTTGGTCGGAAACGGGTCGGCTTGCTCGTCCAACGCAAAAAATCGATTTTCACGCGTCATTCTTGCCTGCGGTATCGACGAAAATACGGCAGACGGCATCATTCGCATCAGCTTTTCCAATCAAACCACGCGGGAAGAAGTTGAAACGGGCGCAAAAATTTTAAACGAGTGCGCCTTGGAATTAAAGAAAAGGATGAATCTATAATGGAATTTCAATCGGTCATCATCATTCGCTATTCGGAAATCTTTTTAAAAAAGAAAAACAGAGGGTATTTCGAGCGAATTTTCAAAAACAACATCGAATCGGCGATTAAGGACATTCCGCATACCTTTACTACGACGGCGGGACGCTATTACGTCGAAAATTTTGACGAGGAAAACACCGAAAAAATCGTTTCCCGCCTGAAAAAAGTATTCGGTATTCATACTATGTCCGTGGGTAAGCGCGTAGAGAGCGATATGAATAAAATTTTCCATACCGCCAAAAGTTTATGTCCTGAAAGCGGTTCCTTTAAGGTGGAAACGCACCGGGCGGATAAAAAATTCCCCTTAAATTCGGTAGAAATCTCCCGTGAAATCGGCGGTAGACTGCTTTCAAGCAATAAAAAATTATCCGTAGACGTGCATAATCCCGATTTTTACGTGTATATCGACGTACGTGAAGACGGAACGACTTTGGTGTTTTCGGAATTTTTCGACGGCGCAAAGGGTATGCCTGTTGGAACGGCAGGCAAAGGGCTTTTAATGCTTTCGGGCGGTATCGATTCGCCGGTTGCAGGCTATATGATGGCAAAGCGCGGTATGCACGTGCACTGTTTGCATTTCCATTCCTATCCTTATACCAATATGCAAGCCAAGGAAAAGGTGGTGGAGCTTGCAAAAGTTCTTTCAAGCTATACCTGCGGCACGCGCCTTTACAGTGTTTCGGTTACACATATTCAAGAGCAAATTCATGAAAAATGCGCCGATGAGCTGATGATAACCCTCTTACGCCGTTTTATGTTCCGCATTGCGGAAATTCTTGCGCGCAGACACAGCATGCAGTGCTTAATTACGGGGGAAAGCTTGGGGCAGGTTGCCTCGCAGACCATTGAGGGTATGACTTCTTCCAATTCTGTCATTAAAAAATTGCCGGTGCTCCGCCCGCTCGTTGGGTTTGATAAAAACGAAATCATTGAAAAATCCAAGGCGATGGAGGCTTACGACATCTCCATTCAACCGTTTGAGGATTGCTGTACAGTATTTTTGCCCAAATATCCCGCCATTCGTCCAAAGCTTGACTACATCGAACAAGAGGAAGCAAAGCTCGACGTCTATGGCCTGATTGAAGAGGCGCTTTCTACTTTGGAAAAAATTGAATTATAATTTAACGGCGCCAAAAATTACCGCCACCATTCCCTTGGGATTATAGAATTAAGAGGGGCTTTGTCGACTGCGTCGGCAGAGCTCTTTTTCTTGTATTGAACCTTGGGCAAAACCATTGTATCTCCCGCAAATTCTTTATAATAGGGGGTAATGGAATATTCATACGTCTTGCCTTCTTCCACGTCCTCATCCAACCAATTTTCCACACACTCTCCTTGGTATATTGTTTTAAACTCTCCGCTTTCCTCACGATTTATAATAATTGTCAAGTACTCTGCGTGACATAATTGCAGTAAAATACCGTCATTTTGACAAGAAATACCCACGTTTTGCAACTTAGGGCGGGAAAAATAGGTGGAAGATTTTTTTGGTGCAAAATTCTTTTTAAAAAGCTCGCTAAAGGTCTTTTCCTGAATGGGAGCGTTCACGTCACTCAAAAAGAGGGCGTGATTTTTTTCATATTCCAATTTATCCAAGCTGCAGCGGATAACGCCATCCGATTTTTTAAATTCGGCGGGGGAAGTGTTTTGATAGAGATATTTTTGTACGTTCAAATTGATGTTTGCAGGCAAGCCTCCGCCCGTGATGTTTTCGATGGAACTACCGTCTGCATTTCCCAGCCAAACGCCAATTGTGTCCGCTGATGTATAAGCAACGCAGTACGCGTCGGTGTTTCCGTTTGCATTGGCACCCGTGCCCGTTTTGGCGCATACTTCATAGGGCAGGCCGCTCAGCTTCTTTGCCGTGCCCGACTGCACCGCTGTCTGCAGCATATCGTTCAATAGAGTTACGCTGTCAAAATCGAATACTTTTTTGCTTTTTTTACTGCCTTCAAAAAGCAAATTACCCCTGGAGTCTGTAATTTTTTCGATGAATGCACAGGGTGTGAAGTTACCTTGATTGGCAAAGGTCGTATAGGCGCCGACAAGGTCCTTCAAGGCAAAGCCTTCCTGCATACCGCCGAGCGCCAAAGCCAAGGATAAATCCTCATTTTTCACGGATAAATTCATCTTTTTTAAGTATTCTGCTCCTTTTTTGACGTTTAAAGTGTTTAAGATTTTGACCGTAGGCACGTTATAGCTCTTGGCGAGCGCCTCTCTGGCGCTGACGTAGCCGTGATATTCTCCGCCGTAATTTTGGGGCGAATAGCCCGCATAATCTATTTTTTCGTCCAAAACGGGCGTTGCGGGGGAGATAATATTCTCCTGCAACGCGGGCGCATATACCAAAAGCGGTTTAATGGCGGAAGCGGGCAGCCGTTTGGCATTGCCGATAGTGGAATAAAAGGCTTTCACGCCGCAGGTGGCGTTGTCTATAACGCAAAAGCTCTTGTCGGTGGGGCAATTTTCCGCCTGTTTTTCCAATTCTTTTTGCAGTCCGCAATCGAGATAGGTGTATATTTT
>JAFVZP010000080.1 GCA_017508105.1 Clostridia bacterium | reverse complement strand
GTGACCCCTACGGGACTCGAACCCATGATACCACCGTGAAAGGGTGGTGTCTTAACCGCTTGACCAAGGGGCCGTGAACGGCTGAAAGCCGTTATTTGTTTGTGGTAGCGGCGGTGAGACTCGAACTTACGACCTGCCGGGTATGAACCGGCCGCTCTAACCAACTAAGCTACGCCGCCAAAAAAAATGGTTGCGGGGGCAGGATTCGAACTTGCGATCTTCGGGTTATGAGCCCGACGAGCTACCTAGCTGCTCCACCCCGCGATATCGTCAACTGGACTGCTCTCGCAATCAGCTTTCTTATTTTATATAAAAAAAATTCTTTTGTCAACTGTTTTTATGTAAAAATAAAAAACTTTTTACACTTTTCTTGAAATCCTCGTTGCATTCTTTTTTGCTTTATGCTATAATGCCTATATGAAGCTGAATTTGTCCCCCTATCAGAACAAAAAAATATGTATTGCTCTTTCCGGCGGTGGCGATTCGGTGGCTTTATTGCATTATTTTTATACCCATGCCCAAAAGTACGGCATTATTCTTTCTGCCGCAAACTGTGAACACGGCATTCGGGGACAAGATTCCCTTTCGGACAGCTTATTCGTAAAAGAGCTATGCCAAAAATGGAATATTCCCCTGTTTTCTTTCTCTGTCGACTGCGTTTTACTGGCAAAAGAGAAAAAAGTCAGTTTGGAAACGGCTGCAAGAAACTTCCGCTACGAGTGCTTTGACGGCTTACTTGCAGACCGGCGGGTGGATTTTGTGGCGACGGCGCATCATCAAAACGACAATGCCGAAACGGTGCTCTTTCATATTTGCAGAGGAGCCTCTTTAACGGGCGCAAGCGGTATTGCCGAAACAGACCGACGGGGATATATCCGTCCGCTGCTGCACACGGCAAAACAAGAAATTTGCAACTATTTACAAGAAAACGGGCTCTCTTACCGTTTGGATAAGACAAACGAGGACGACAGCATCACCCGAAACGGCATACGCTTGAAGGCTTTACCACTCTTGGAAAAAATAACTCCGGGTGCGACGGCGAACATCGCCCGTTTTGCCGCTTTGGCAAAAGCGGACGACGAGCTTTTATACGAGCTGGCGCAGCCCTTGCTCTTACCCTTGGACGGAGGCGTAAAGGTGCTTTTTTGCGACAAAAAACCCCTCTTTCAAAGGGCGTGTCTGTTGGCATTGAAGGCAATGGGAATAGAAAAAGATTATACGCTGGCGCACTTGAATGCGCTGTTCGATTTGCAAGCTAAGAACAACGGAGACAAGGCACCCATGCCCGAGAACATTACGGGGATTCGGGAATACGACGGCGTGGTTTTATACCGTTCCAAAGCCCGGCAAACGCAGGAAATTCCCTTCCAAACGGGTACATTTTGTTTGGGAAAAACGCGTTGGAGTGTAGAACAAAGCGCGGTTAGAGAGCGGGACGGCTGCCTTTATTTGGACGGGGATAAAATTCCCGCAAGCGCGGTATTCAGAACCAGACGCACGGGAGACATGTTTCAAAAGTTCGGCGGCGGCACAAAGAAGCTGAAGGATTATTTGATTGATAAAAAAATCCCCTTACGGGAACGGGAAAACTGCGTGGTGCTTGCCGACGGAAGACAAATTTTGGCAATTGTTGGCATAGAAATTTCCCAAAAAGTAAAAGTGGATAAAAATAGTAAAATTATTAAAATAAAAATACAAAAGCAGGGAGAATAAACCATGGAAAAACACGTTGATTGCGAAAGAATTTTATTTGATACACAGCTTTTGGCCGAAAGAATAAAAGAAGTTGCCGAGTGCATCAATAAGGACTATGAGGGCAAAGAGCCGTTGGTTGTTTGCACGTTAAAGGGCGCGCTCATCTTTTGCTCGGATTTGATTCGTTCCTTGACCTGCCCTATTTCTTTGGACTTCATGAAGGTATCCTCGTACGGCAATTCCGCCGTTTCGGGCGAGCTACATATTCGACAGGGCTTAAGCACGAACGTTACCGACAGAGACGTAATCATCGTTGAGGATATTATGGACAGCGGTAAGACTATTTATTTTTTGAAATCATTTCTCTTGCGTGAGGGCGCAAAGAGCGTGAAAACCGTTGTACTTCTGGACAAGCCCGAGCGCAGACGTTTCCCTTTGGAGCCCGATTATAAATGCTTTGAGATTGAAGACGAATTTGTCATTGGCTACGGCTTGGATTACGCCGAACGTTACCGCAATCTGCCCTACGTCGGCATTTTAAAGCGTTCAATCTATGAAAAAGAATAAATTGTAAAATACTATTTGTACGCTTGCTAAAAAAACGTGCAACGGGTATAATAATACTGTAAAAAATTTTAAAGAGGTAAATATAGATATGAAAAAACCTTACGCCATAATTATTATGGACGGCTACGGTATCGCCCCTGCTTCCGAGGGCAACGCTATTTCCATTAACGGAAGTAAAAACATTGAAAAATTGCAACAAGACTACCCCTCTGCACAGCTCGGCGCCAGCGGCATGAGCGTTGGCTTGCCCGACGGACAGATGGGTAATTCCGAAGTCGGACACCTCAATATCGGCGCCGGCAGAATCGTATACCAAGATTTAACCAAGATTACCAAGGCGATTTTGGACGGAGATTTTTTTGAAAACCCCGCGCTCATTCGTCCTATGGACGAGGCAAAAAAGAACGGCAAGAAACTGCACCTTTGGGGGCTTTGCTCCTGCGGCGGCGTACACAGCCACTTGACCCACCTCTACGCGCTTTTAAAAATGGCAAAGGAACGCGGCTTGGAAAACGCTTACGTTCACTGCTTCATGGACGGCAGAGATGAACCGCCTACGTCCGGTATCGATTTCCTCAAACAGCTGCAGGCTAAAATTGACGAGCTCGGCTTCGGTACCATCGCTTCCATTTCGGGCAGATATTACTCCATGGATAGAGACGGCAACTGGGACAGAGAGCAAAA
Organism: Clostridia bacterium; assembly: GCA_017508105.1. Lineage (GTDB taxonomy): Bacteria > Bacillota > Clostridia > Christensenellales > Borkfalkiaceae > RGIG4074. Next base: position 2,160 of record JAFVZP010000080.1, on the reverse strand, counting down.
ATCCTACGATATGCTCACCTTGGGTACGGGTATTCAAGCCGAAAATGCAATTTCTGCCATCGAACAGTCGTATGCCGAGGGCGTTACGGACGAATTTGTACTCCCCACAAACATCTGCAAGGACGGCAAGCCCTTGGCGTTGGTTGAAGAGGGCGACAGCATTATTTCCTTCAACTTCCGCCCCGACAGAGCCAGACAGATTGCACGTATGTTCTCGCAGGAGAAATTCGACGGCTTTGAACGCAACACGGGCTTTTTGCACCCCGTATTCACCGGCTTTGCCGTGTACGACAGCTCGTTTGAAAACGTGGGTGTGGCTTTCCCGCCCGATGAAATTACAAATACCCTGCCCCAATACCTCGCCGCTTTGGGTAAGAAGCAGCTGCATATTGCAGAAACCGAAAAATATGCGCACGTTACCTTCTTCTTCAACGCGAAATTGGAGGCACCCGTCGAGGGAGAAACCAGAATCGTCATTCCCTCCCCTAAGGTTGCCACTTACGATTTGAAGCCTGAAATGAGCGCTTACGAGGTATGCGATAAGGTATTGGAGGAGCTCTCCACGGGTGAATACGACGTAATGATTTTGAACTTCGCAAACTGCGACATGGTTGGTCATACGGGCATTATTCCCGCTGCCGTCAAGGCTGTCGGCGCTGTGAACGAATGCGTACAAAAGGTTGTGGATAAAATTCTGGAAATGGGCGGCGGCGCACTGGTAACAGCCGACCACGGCAACGCCGACAAGCTGTTGGAAGCCGACGGAGCCTCCCCTTTCACCGCACACACAACCAATCCCGTTCCCGTAATTTTGGTGAGTGAAGAATTGAAAAAAGCAACCTTGCGCCAGGACGGCGTTCTTGCCGACCTCGCCCCTACGCTTTTGGAAATGATGGGCTTGCCTCAACCCAAGGAAATGACGGGCAAGAGCTTGATTGTAAAATAACTAAAAACACAAAAACACGCCACCCATGCCAAAGGGGTGGCGTGTTTTTTTAAGTATAAAACAGATTTTAATTATTCACGGTTTTGGCTGTTTTCCATCTCCTCGGTTGCTTCGGCAAAGGTTAAAAATACCGTATACATAAACGTAACGCCGACGTTAAAGATATGACAGTCGAGCAGACAGACGAGGAGCATGCCCAAAACGGACAGTCCGATAAAGATCTTTGCAAGGTTGGGTTTTTGCACAATGAGCAAAAGCGTTTGCAGGCGATGGAAGAGATACGCCGTCAACCCGATAATGCCCGAGGTGGCGAGCATCTGTATCAAGGTATTGTGCCAAAAATACGGCAAAAGGTTAAATTCCCCGGGGTTGTACTGCCAGCGGTCGGGAGAACAGGCGAAAAAGCCCTGACCGAACAGCGGCGAGCAGATAAAGCGTTGCAGTGCCTCGGTATAGAGCTCTCCCCTACCGTTATCGTATATCCCCAGCTCTATGAGCGCGGTGAATATCTTTTTGATTTCAGACCAAAAACAAGCTGCGACAACGAGCACGCCGACGGCAAGTACGCCGTATACGATGGCATTTTGTATGCGATTTTTTTTGACGAATAGGGTGACGATTGCGCACGCCGCTAAAATGAGCGCGCCAAAGAGCATGGCTGCGCGGCTGGTGGTTGCGACGATGGCAAGGAATATACCGCAGCCCAAAAGATTGAAGATAAAGCCAAGCTTTTTGGTGGCGGCAAGGTAGAACGGACAAGGCAAGCACAAAAGCAGCACCGCCGCCATCGGCGGGTATTGTCCCCAGCCGGTGTAGATGTTTCCGCGAAAGATTTCCCCATCTCGCAAAACGTCGTTGACAAGATAGACGTTTACGAGCTGTAATACGACGGTAAAGCCCACGAAAAGACCCAACCATGCCCAATAATCCTTGGAAACATCACGCCATTGTACGGTGCCTGTGAGAATGAAATACAAAAGGAAAAAACAACGAATAAAACGGCGCAGTAGACGATATTTTGCGGGTCGTACTGGCTATATCCCAATCCGCCCAGAAAAAACGCTGCCGTCAAAAGTAAGAGTCCTAAAGAGAGCTTTCGCTTTTTTTTGAGTACGCTCATAAAGCCGTAGTCGGTGGCGATTCTAAAAACAAAGAGCAGGACAAAGACCGAAATGGTGATGATAAAAAACAGCTGTACGCCCAACTGATGATAG
>JAFVZP010000079.1 GCA_017508105.1 Clostridia bacterium | reverse complement strand
TAAATACACCCCGCCAGCACGCCTTTTTTGGGCCCGTACAGATAGGCAAAAATCATGAGCGGCAACAGCGATACCAGGGTAATGCTTCCGCCCTGCGGCATCTTCCAGAGTTGAATATACGAAAGGGCAAAGCTCATGGCAATGCACACGCCCGCCATGGCAACCGCACGGCTGTCGAAGGCGGTTTTATCCCGTCTGCCCAACCACAGCGCACCCAAAACGGTGAAAAGTACCAAGCCGCCCGCAAAGGCGTACAGCGCCGTTTGATTGACCGTTGCGCTATCCGAGTTGTAATACCCGTCCTCGGCAATATGTCTGAAATAGTATACCCCGATGAGCACGCCCACGGTCAATACGCCCAAAACGAGCAACGCTCCAAACGCAACGCCCATGCCCTTAAACACCGACTTTTTCACTTGCAAGCGTGCGGCGATAAACAGCGCTGCGCCGCCGACGAGTGCCACGGCAAACAGTACGCAAAGGGGAAGGAGCACCAGGGGAATAACTTCGCCGTTTAAATAATTTTCGTCGAGATACGCCTGGTCGGTGCGCTTGGCGATGTTGAGAACGAGCAGGGTAATTCCGAGCGCCAGCGTATAAAAGGCAAAGGCAATTCCCCCGTACTTTGCAAACGGCGCAAAATGCTCGCGTTTGAAAGCGTAGAGCAGTATGCCCGTCAACAGCAGGGCGCAAACAAACCCCACGGTCAGCCAAAGCGCAACGGGTTCGGCGGCGTCAAAGGCGTAAAGCCCGTCGCTCAAAAGTGCATTGAGATACATAAAAAACCTCCTTTGTTTCCGCCGTTATACAAAAAGCCCCATGATAAAAATTTCATGGGGCTTTGGATTATTGAATAATTCCGAAATCTTTCGCTCAAGTATTACCTTGCCGATTCAAATGGTATAATCTCAGCCCGTTAGGGCACCCACGACGGATATTTTGTTTTCAGTAATTTCATTATACTATAAAAAACCGGGAAAGTCAATACAAACGGTTGAAGTTTTTTAAAAAGTGCGGTATAATATACGGACAAAAGGAGAAGGGGACTATGCAATTTAATTTTTACGCCTATATGGACAGAATGAAATACATCAAGCGCTGGCAGCTCATGCGCTCGGTGCGCGAGGAGAACATTATGGAACACTCCCAAAGCGTGGCGATTCTCACGCACGCGCTTGCGCTCATTCGCAACAAAATTTTCGGCGGCAGCGTCGACGTCAACAAAGCTGTGCTCTACGCCCTCTACCACGAAACCGCCGAGGTCATGACGGGCGATTTACCCACGCCCATCAAATATTTCAACCACGGAATTCAGGGCGAGTATAAGCAGCTCGAGCGCCTGTCCTGCGAAAAACTGCTCTCCATGCTCCCCGCCGAGCTGGAAAGCGAGCTCTCCGCCTACGTTTTAAACGACGAAAGCTCCGAAGAATACAAACTGGTCAAAGCCGCGGATAAGCTCTCGGCGTACATCAAATGCTTAGAGGAGCTAAGAAGCGGCAACGCTGAATTTTCCAAGGCGAAAAAAACCATCGAAGCCGACCTCAAGCGCCGTGCCATGCCCGAGCTGGACTACTTTTTCGAGCACTTCATCTCGAGCTATTCTCTGACCTTGGACGAGCTGGAATCCTTCGCCGACTAACCTTTAAAAAAGTAACCCCCTTGCGTTGTACGCAAGGGGGAGTTTTTTTGCCTTCTATATTCAGTTGTAGAGGGTTCGTCTTTTTTCTTCCCCTTATCCTTACTTCCTGTGCAGAATTCCCTGTTTGTTCTCTGCTTCTTTTTCGGGAATATTTATACTACGAACGGCCTCGTGTAAAATGGTTCATCGGAATAGCCCTCCTTCGAGGATTTTCATTGCCAGAATTTTTCTTATGTCGATACCTCCTTATTAATCGTTGCTATCTTCGTGGGAATTTCTGCCTCCTCTTGTGGTCTTTATTTCTTTTGAACTTTTTGAAAAACACTAAAAGTGTTTCAAACTATCAAAAAGTGTTGCGCATTAACTTTTTGTACCTTTATTATAGCACAGAAAAAATGTTTGTCAAGGGGTTTTTGAAAAAAAATTAAAAAAATTTTTTACTTTAAGAGGCCGAGGTAATTTTGACCTCAAACGAGGGGATAATCCGCTGTAAAAGAATATCCTTAAAGGCTTTATGATAATCGGGCTCGTACTTTTGCAATTTATCGAGCACCTCAAAAATATCGCACTTTACCGCTCGGCAGGTTTCAAACACCGAAATGAGGGAGTTTTTCAAATTTTCCTCGGCTTTTTTAAGCACCTCTTTTTTAACCTGCGTGGGGGTGGCAATTTCTTCCAAGGGGCGGGGCGTTGAAGCGTCGCTGGTCTGCGCCGTTGCCTTTAAGCTGACCTTTAAAAGGGGATTGTTATTTTTAATTTCAAAATGAATATCCGAAGATACGTCGGTCAAATCAATGGCGTAAACCTTATCTTTCAGGGGTACCTGCAAGGTCGCCTGCCGAATGTTATTTAAGGCGAGATTCATGGCAAAGCTCTGGTTTTTTTCCAACAGTCCCACCTGCTTTCCCTCGTAAAAAATCGCCGTTGCGGTAGCGTCAAACATCTTTTCTTGGCTCTTTGAACCTTGCGAACCGCCGCCCGATTTTCCGCCACTGCTACCGCCACTGCCCCCGTTTCCTTGCACGGGCAGAATGGAAAAAGAGGATTGTCCGCCACTATCGCCACCGCTGCCTGCGCCCTCGCTTTGGGGAATCATGCGGATATAGGGCATAAACCCGCTCTTATGCTCGGCAAAGTAGCCCACGGCAAAATCCTTTAAATTGATTGTGGAAATATTGCCCGCCTGCTTTGCCTCGCTGGCTAAGATCTTTTGCAGCGCAAAGGAAGTCATGTTTTCGGTGGGCACGGTGGCGTTCAGCACCTCCTCGGCCTTTCCCTCGCAGGTTGCCAACAGACAGTTGTCCGACATATACTCGTTGCTCAAAAAATACCCCAGACAATCGAATAAATTTTCCTTTGCCGTATCCTCGCCCAGCAAAATCAAATCGCAGAAGATGAGCTTGGGGAACCAACCCGTCTTGGCGTTAATCTCTTTAAACGCCTGCGCTACCGTTTCGCCTTCGCCGGTTACGGAAACGGCTTTGTTTTCTCCTCCGCTTTTAGAGGCCTGCGGCACGGCAATCTGCGCCGTCACGCTGAACGTGCCCTCCTCGTTCTTATCCACGCCCGCCGCCAGGATGATGGCGGTTTTTTGTATGTCTATGAGTCCGAAGTCGTTGCTGAAAAAGAGCGTAAATAAAAAGAAAATAATCACAATAATCAGCTTTTCACCCAAAAACCGGGGCATTCTTAATAAAAGTCGTTTCATACGCTCGAATCCTTCCTTTTTGGTTTCTTTTTAATGGCAAACAACAGGCACAGCAGGGGTATTAAATTGGCAAACACCAAGAACACGGGGAACAAATACCCGTTGATTACGCGTTCCAAAACGGGGAAGCTCTGCGCCGTCAGGATGATGACCGCCAAAATTGCGCCGTTGACGATGAGTGAAAACAGGGATACCATGTCCGAGTTAAAGCACTTTTTCAGCGACTGTACGCTCAGCTGTAAGGGCACGGTCAAGGCAAACAGCTGCAACAGCGATAAGATATAAATAAACAGATAATCCACTCTGCCCAGCGTCTTTAAGGCGTTATAATACCTTGCTATTTTTGCCACGGCAAAGGACTCGTTGATGGCAACGGTGGAGAAAATTCCGTAAAAAATCGCCAGAAATACCAATAAAATGAGCGCACCGAATACGTAGGAGAGCGAGGTTTTGAGCAAAAACCTTCTCTCAAGCTTTACGTTTCCCAAAAACAGCAACAGCCACGCCCCCTCCGAGCACCAGCTCAATATACTCGTTGAGCCCTGCAAAATATCCCCAAACGGCGTGCGCCCCACGGGGAGCAAAGAGGTGAAGTCGGCACTGGCAATCGCCATAAATAACAATATCGGCAAAGAGAATAAGAACAGGGGCATGCCCACGTCCGCCGCCCTGCCCGTGCTATTGAGCCCCTTGGCGGCGGCATAGGCGGAAAAGAAGAAAAAGGGCAAAAAAATCAAGAGCGAGGGCAAAGAATCGTACATGATATATTCGATATAAATTTTATGCTCGGCAAGTGGCAACAGTGCCGAAAAGGCAAAGTATACCGCTAAAATAAAGTAGCACACCCTCGCCACGGTGTTGCCGAACTTTTCTTCAATCAGCTCAAACAGCGTCTGCTCTCTTTTTTGCATCAGCCACAACAGCCCGAAGATGACCCCGCCCTGCAACACCAGCGGCAGCAGCGCCGCAATCAGCAGGTCGTTGCCCGCGTATTTTGCCAATACCGAGGGCAGAATGGCAAGCTTATTCACGGGCAGAAAAAAAGCCAAAATAAAACACAGTTGTCTGGTGGATATTGCGTTGGAATTCATTGCTTTAACCTCGTCTGATTTTCTCCCCGCACGACCACCGGCCGTCGGGGCAGCTGTTCGGTATTGAATTTCACCAAAGCGTCCTTCAAATCCCGCTTTACGACGGGCGCAAAGGGCGCCAACAGGGGGGAAGAATAGCTCTCGGCAGAGAATAAATAATACAAAATAAACGCCGTCAGCAAAATAATGCCGTACGTTCCCACGCTCCCCGCCGCCAACAGCATGAGCATTCGTATCAGGGAATTGCTCTCCACCAAGTTGGGCACGGTGTACAGGCAGATGCCCGACAGCGCCACGATTAAAATTGCCGTCGTGGATAAAAAGCCTGCGTTCACGGCGGTATCCCCCAAAACCAACGCCGCTACAACGGATAGCGCCGTCCCCACGTACTTGGGCATGCGCACGCTCGCCTCGGTTATAACTTCCAACGCCAACAGAGTCAAAAACATTTCCATGCTCGGCGAAAGCGGTAAGCCCTGAATGCTGCTGGCAATGGTCAACAGCAGCCCGATGGGCAACAGCTGCAGCTTAAACAGCTGCGCGGCAACGTAAAACGCCGGCAGATAAATGGCGAGAATTAAAGAGAGTGCCCGAATGAACCTTGAAAAAGTCGCGCGGTAGGGGGATACGAAATAGTCCTCGCTCGACTGAAAATCCTCCACGATGAGGTAGGGCACGCTCAAGGCGATGGGCGAGCCGTCCACTAAAATTCCCACCCGTCCTTCGAGCATTTTGGCGGCGAGAATATCCGGCTTTTCGCACGTCCCCGACTGTTTAAACAAAGAATGTCTGCGCTTGGCGAGAAAGAGGGATATATACGACGAATCACACACGCCGTCCACCTCAATTTTATTCAACACGCGCTGCACCTCGTCCACCACGTCCTCTTTTGCAATGCCCTTGATATAACAAAGGGCAACGTTGGTAGCGCTCTGTTTGCCCAGCGTCAGGCTTTCAAACAGCAAATCGGGCGTCTTCAACCTTGTGCGCAATAGCGCCATATTGGTCTTTAAATCCTCCACAAACCCCGCGCGGGGGCCTTTGATGGCGATATCGGTGGGCGGTTCGGTAATCGCCCGCACAGGCACGGTTTTCAGCCCCAAAACCAACGCGCGTTCACACCCGTCCACGAGCAGCACGGCGTTGCCGTCCAAAACCTCCTCCTGCAGGGCGGAAAGCTTGTTTTCCTCCTTGTTCTCGGGCGAAGCCAAGCGTTTTTTAATCTCGTCGAAAGTAGCCTTTCCCTCGTACATGCCCAGGGGCTTTGCCACCAATTCTCCGAGCAGCGCCTTGTCGGTAATGCCGTCTATAAACACGGCCACGCACTTGGTACCGTCCCCCGTTAAAAACTCAAAATTCAACACGTCCTCGGCGGGTAACAGCCGTTTGAACTCGTCCAAATTTTCCTGTAAATTTTTGCTCAATACTTCCATAATACTCAAAGTATAAGCATTGAAAAAAAATTTATCCTTTTTCAAAAAAAAGTGGCAGTATGTCCCCCTTTTTGCCAAAACCCGTGCTATACTAAAACAGACGGGTGAGAAAAATCATCGTGGCGGAAGGACAAGAGAGCTGTCTTTGTTCCGCCGTAAGGCGGTTTTAAACATGGCTGAACTGAATTTTCTTCAGGTTTTCGAGCGTTACGGCGCCGATACCGTACTCGTCTCGATCATCGTCCTTATCGGCGATTGGGCGTTCAAAAGAACTCGCATGAGCAAGCTTTTGCCTCGCCCGCTCCTCACTGTTTTGCCTTTCGTCTTAGGGCTAGTGTGCTTTTCCGTCCTGCATTGCATCTCTCACGGCAACGTCGCCGTGCTATGGGCGCATTTCCCGTATATCCTGCAATGCGGCTTTACGGCAGGCTGTCTTTGTACGTTGGAGGAGGCGGTTGTTTCCCGATTCTTCGCTAAAAACCCGCTCTCCAAGCGTGCGGCAGTCGTGCGGGAGCTCATAGAGGAATTTGCAAAAGAGGAGCAAATAGACGAAATTGCCGTCAAGATATCCGACTGCGTGGGACAGGAATATTCCGACCAAGACGTCGCAGCGGTTATCGAGGTTTTAAAAGAGTACGCCGACGAACAAAGCGCAGAGAGCGACCTGCGCCTTCTCGCCGCACTCATCGTTGAAACGCTGAAAATGACGGCGCAATAACGCAAAATCCCCGTGGGAAAACCACGGGGATTTTATTATGATCAATAAGTTTTACGGGTTTCGTTGACGCTCAAATAAACTGATTTTTTTGCTCGTCGTACGCATAACCCAAGGCGAGCAGCTTGTGCACGATGTTTTCTTTTTCAACGTTCTCCCGCTCGCAGAATACGTCCAAAGAGGGGTAGCCGTCCCGTAGCTTGGTATTCACATAGCTCAACAGCATCACGGGGTCTTGCGGTATACTCATCACTTCATTCTCCTATTGCTTTTTTTCATTGTATCACATCTTTGTATAAAAAGCAACCCCCAAAAGTGCTTTGTCCGTTTTCTTCTCACGCCTTTCTTACGACGTTTACGATTTTTCCGTTCTCCACCTCGGCGCAATACTCCTTTACCTGAAACACGCCTTCGCCCTTGGGGCATACCGTGCCCGCGCCGAACGGGTATTTCGTGCAGGGAATTACCCGTTGATATCTTCCCAGATATTCTCGCAACGCCTCTGCATCGGCGGCAAGCGACTCGTCTAAAAGAGCGTCTACGTCCAGCCCCAAGGCTAAATTCTGCAACAGCTCGCATAGCATAAACTGTTCGGGCAAAGGCGGCGCAGGGGATATAATTTTTTGCTTCAATTCGGGCAGGGGATTGCAGCTAAAAACGTACTTCGCCGTCCGTCCGCCAAAATCCCCCAACGGGGCGCAAACCGTAAGCAGACCGTCGTTTTCGTCATACCCCCAATGCTGTATCCTACCTTGAAAAAACACCCCCTCTCTTTCATGCACGGCGTAAAAAATCTCCTTTGCCTCTATCAGCAAAAAATGCGCAAAGGGGAACAGCGCGCTCTCCTTATCCCAAGTACCCAAGGGTATAACGTCGCTTCTTCCTCCCCGCTCAATCAGCGCCTGCGCCTCACCGTGCAAAAAAACAGTCGCTTGCCCAAAGGGCAACGCCTGCGTCTTTAACAGCTGTAAGGCGGTGGGAACGCTCGCAAACCGTTTGGCGTAAACGCCCAACCCGTCGGGCAAGCGATACAGCTCAATCCCCTCGGGCATGGTATGGTTGATTTGCCCGTTCAGTGTAAATGCAAGGGGTAGCAGCTTTCCGTTTAAGGGGATAAATTCGCACAGCGGATTGTCCTGCGGAGCAAGTTCGACGTACCGCTCAAACCCGTCGGTAAACCCCAAAAAAACGCCGTTTATTTTGAAGGCGCAGGGGGTGGAGGAGAGAAAAAATATTTGCATATTCAAAATGTATGAATAAACTCTTTCAAATATGTCAATAAACACTCCAAACAGTCGACAAGGAGATAACGTCTATGATGAATACTGAAAAAATCAACGGTTATACCAAGGAAGAGGCCAAGGCGCTGATAGACTATATCGCCGAGGGCAAGAAGAACGGCAAGGCGCTTTCCTATCTTTTCGCCAGCTTCGGCAAGGAGCACGGCAGGGCAAAGGGCAGCGTGCGCAACTATTATTACACACTTTTAAAGCAGCGCGGCGACGAGCGCGTGGTGCGGCTTTTGGACGGCACCAATTTATCCGTGGATAAAATTTACGCCTTCACGCCCGCCGAAACGGACGAGGCGCTCAAAAGCATCTTAACCGAAAAGGCAAAGGGCATGTCCGTGCGCAAAGCCATTCAAACGGTAGCCGCCGGCGACGATAAGCTCATGCTCCGCTTGCAGAATAAATACCGTAATTTATTGAAAAAGGAACCCGAACGGGTCAAAAAAATGGCGCAGTCGCTGGGCATTGAAGAACCGCTCCACCTGCAAAAATCTCAAGCCAAGAGCCTGTTGCAGCGCCGTTTGGAGGAGGAAATCAATTCGCTTTTGGAGCGCTTGCTCTCCAACCTGACCGAGGAAAACGCCAAGCTAAAGGAGCGCATAAAACAGCTGCAAGGCAAGGGCGAATAAAAAATTATAAAGGTGTGCATACTGTCATCGGACGGCGAATTGCCGTCGGGAGGCCACCACATGGAAAAAATGTTTTGTTTGGGACTTGCGCTCGGCATGGTAGGCGGAGCGTTGATTGTAGCCAACAGCTACAAGGCGCGTTCCTTGGTCAAAAAGGGCCAGCAGGAGGTCATGGATAAGATGGACAAACTGATGGACGATAAACTCAAAGCCATGAACGAACAGCAGGGTCGCAAGGACTGTGAATGTGAACAGCAATAAAATAGCAAAACGCAAATGAAAAAAGCGAAAGGGACGGTCGGTTTTACCCCGTCCTTTTCGTTTATTTGAAAAAGCGCATAAAAAAGTTTAAAAAAATACTTGAAAAAATTACCGTTATATAGTATACTGTACGCATGGATAAACGCATTTTGGCTCTGGATATCGGCGATAGACGCATCGGCATCGCCGTAACCGACCCCTTCAACAGCTACGCCATGCCCGTAGATACCTATTGGCGCACGCATAATTTTCTCACCGACGTGCAAGCCATGGCAAGGTTGGCAAGCGAACGCGGAGTGGGCTCCATCGTCTGCGGACTGCCCGTCCACGCCGACGGCACCGAGAGCGAACAGACGCAAAAGACGCTCAAATTCATACAGGCGCTGCAAGAAATTTCCAATCTCCCCGTGTATACCGAGGACGAGCGGTTTACGAGTATGCAGGCACACGCCACCTTGCACGAGCAGGGCTGGAAGCAGAAAAAGCATAAAAAGAACGTCGATTCCATCGCGGCGTCTTATATATTGGAAAGTTACCTCGCCCGTAAAAACAGGGAGGAAAGAAATAAAAATCGAAAAGGAGAACAAGATTATGACCAATAAGGAACAGTTACCCGAAGAGGAATACCAAGAGGATATTTTGGAAATGACCGACGAGGACGGCAACGTTGAAAGATTCTATCACTTGGCAACGCTCGAATACAAGGGCTCGCTCTACGGCGTTTTTGAGCTGGTAGACCCCGCAAGCGACGAAGAGGACGGCGGCTACGTATTCAGCATGGAAGAGGACGGTGACGAGCTCATTTTGAACGAGGTCGAGGACGACGAAATTGCCGACGCGGTATTCCAGATGTATCTCGACGGCTGTGAAGAATACGCCGACGACGAAGAATAATTTTAAAAAGGAACGGAGCAACCGTTCCTTTTTTTATCGTTCAGCTCTTTTTTATGTAAATATTTTTCACGCCCTTTTCAAGCAGCTCGTTTTCGTAAAGTTCCCGCATTTTTAAGTACGTGTCGTAGCTTTCATCATTATAATCGGCAACGGGAAAATGATACTCCGCCAGCATTTTTGCAAGGGCGTAGGGTACGCATTTTTCTTCGTAATATTCTATCAAGCTTTCTATCTTTAACATAAGCTCTTCTTTAAAATCGTCTATTTCGCAGCATTTTACTTT
>JAFVZP010000009.1 GCA_017508105.1 Clostridia bacterium | reverse complement strand
TATTATTACTATTATTATCCTTTTATTAAAATAATAATATATCTATCATCTGAAGGGAGAGTGAAAAAAATATGAAATTTATTTGTGAAGGTCTGGATTTAAGCGAAGCGTTGTTAAAAGTAAGCAAGGCTTGTGCCAACAAAACCACCGTTTCGGTGCTCGAATGTATTAAAATTTCGGCGTTTAACGACTGCTTGACCCTGCTTGCCAGCGACGGCGAGCTTGCCATTGAGAAAAAAATTAAGGCAGACGTATTGGAAGAGGGCGAGGTTTGCGTGCACGGCAAGACCTTTACCGACTTTATCAATAAGCTCTCGGGCGCAAGTGTGAGCTTTAATACCACCGAATCCGGCTTGGAGATCAATTACGGGGAAAACTCCACTTCCTTGCAGGTTCTCCCCACGGACGATTTTCCCAAAATCAATTTCGATATCAACGAAAATCACTTCGTTATCAAAAACAAAGTATTTAAAGAACTCATTTCCGGTTCGATTTTTTGCTGCGCGCAGGACGACAGCCGCCCCATTTTAAAGGGCTGCCTTTTCAATATCGTGGGACAAAGCCTTACGGTTACGGCACTGGACGGATTCAGAATGGCGGTGTTGGAGCGCAGCACGGTGTCGGGCAGCGGCAGCATTAAAATTGTATGCCCCGCGAGAACCTTGAGTGAAATTTCCAAGATGATAGAAAACGACGACGGAGAACTGACGGTATTCGTGCAAAACGGCATGATGATGGTTAAGATTGAAAATACCGTATTGACTTCCAGACTGTACCAGGGGGAATTTATCAATTATAAGAACATCACCCCCACCGAGTTCACCACCGAAGCGATTGTGAGCAAGGAAGAGCTGTGCGAGAGCGTGGAGAGAGCGGGTATTTTAATTCGCGGAGATAAGAACAGCTTGGTCATCTTCGATATTAAAAACGACGGCATTAAAATTACCTCTGCATCCGAGCTCGGAAACGTATTAGAAAAAGTAAAGTGCAATTTGAAGGGCAAAGAGCTGAAAATTGCCATGAACGCCAAGTATATTTTGGAGAGCGTGAAGGCGATTGACTCTTCCGAGTTGAAATTATCCTTCAATTCCGCCATTTCGCCCTTTACCGTGACGGCAACAGAGCAGAACGGAAGTTTATATTTGATTTTACCCGTCAGAGGCAACTCTTAAGATAAAAAAACGGCAAAAAGCGTAAAAAAAGCAAAAGCATTGGCTTTTGTATATAAAAAATGCTTGACTGTAAAAATTATTTTTCCTATAATAATAGGAGCAAATTTTTATAAATAAAGGAAAATACCCTACTTTTTAAGCAGGGAAAATACAATCAATTTAGGAGAACTGTAAAAATGAAGAGAACCTATCAACCCAAAAAGAGAGCGAGAAAGAAGGTACACGGTTTCAGAAAGAGAATGGCAACCAGCGCCGGCAGAAGAGTGTTGAAGAGAAGAAGAAATAAAGGCAGAGCCAAGATTTCCGCTTAAAAATTAAACAGAAACATTGAGTCGCTTGCAAAAATTTCAAGCGACTTATTTGCTTATTGGTTTTGTTTTTTAAAGCCCGTAAGGGCGGTTGGAGTAAAAGCCAGGGAATACGGTAATTATTTTATATGAGATACGTAAAAATTAAAAAAATACCGAGTTTCAAAAAATTTTTACCAAGGCTAAGCGCGCGTTTTCCGCAAAGCTCACCCTGCTGTATTTCCCGTCCGAAAAGATGAAAATGGGCATCTGCGTGAGTAAAAAGCACGGCAACAGCGTGACCAGAAACAGAGTGAAAAGGCTGCTCAGAGAAATTTTCAGGTTAAAAGAGGACAACCTAAAACAAAATTACAGCTACGTTTTACTGCCCAAGGTGGCGGAAAGCTACGATTACAGGGCGCTGGAGCGGGATTTTTTATACCTCGTAAAAAAACATAAGCTGTTTGGCGAGTGATTACAATGGAATTTTTTATCAAAGTGATAAAAAAGAATACCCGTTATTTAAAAGGACGGGTTTTTCCGCCAATACTCAAAATGCTGTTGATGCGCCTGATCGTCTTTTATCAAAAGCATATCTCGGCGCACACCTGTCTGTATAAGCCCACCTGTTCGCAGTATACCTTGGAGTGCATCAATAACTACGGCTGTATTTTGGGCTGTTTGATGGGAGCGTGGCGCATTTTACGCTGCAATCCCCTATCCAAGGGCGGATATGACCCCGTTCCCGAAAAGCCCTGGCAAATGAAATGGCTGGTGTAAAAAAGCAATACCCAAACAGAGAAAGAATTTTAAGGGAAGGAAAGAAGAATAGTAATGTTGACAAATTTATTGGACGTTTCTTTACAGATATTTGAAGTAAACGGCGAAATCCCCTTGGGATTTTTGGAACAGTTCATCGGCATACTCATTTCCGCCGTCGGCTTGACGGGGTTGGGTATCATCCTCTACTGTCTGATTTTGAAGGTGGCAATTCTCCCCCTCGACGTTTGGCAGAAGGCGACCATGCGCAAGCAGTCCTTAAAGATGAACTCCATGCGAGCACAGCTGGAAAAACTGCAAAAGCAGTACGCCAACGCTCCCGAGCTGTACCAGAAAAAAATTCAGGAAGTATATAAGGAAAACAATTTTAATATGTTTGCTTCCTGCTTGCCTATGATTGCCACCCTGGTGGTATTGATTTTTGCTTTTCGTTCGTTGACGCTGTATTCCCAGCACATGAACTTAAAGACGTACACGGGCATGGCTTCGGCGTACAACACCGCCATCATGGCGTATTGCGACCAGGATGCCGACAAACTGGAATACGCCGACGATAACAATTATTATATTGTAAAGAGCGACGACGCACAGAAGTTCGTTTATTACCTCGAACACAAGACCTCGGGGCAAAGAGAGTATAAAATCGACACCGCAAAGCTGATGAGCATCAATGCCGAGCTGACGAGTGACAGCGAATGCTTAGAATACGTTAAAACGTTGGGCAGAACGGCGGCGGCAGACAGCTATGAAAAGGCGGAAATCGACTTTTTATGGATTAAAAACATCTATTACCCCGACGTTGCCTGGGCAAACCCCCTGCAAACCTACGACAATTTCTGCAATTCAATTAACGAAAAAATCCACGCGAATGGCGCAGAGCTCACCATCAAGGAATTCATTGACGAAAACGTGTACGGGGAAATTACCCACAACCTCACCGAACAGAAAACCCAGCCCAACGGCTTCTTTATCTTAGTTGTTCTGACCATTCTTGCCAACCTCGGCTCGCAGTTCATCACCATGCGTTCGCAAAAGGACCAAAGAGAGCTGCAATCGGCTGACCCGTCGGCACAGAATATGCAAAAATGGATGATGTTTTTAATGCCCGCAATGTTCTGCGTATTTGCGTTCATTTACAGTGCGGCATTCTCGCTATACCTCATTACGAGCGCGTTATTCTCGCTGGTGAGCACGTTAGTCGTCAACAAAATCATCGATGCGCTGTTCAATAAAAAACAAGAAGCCGAACAGAGAGCGCAGGTGCAGTACGGCGGCAGAAAGGCGTTGACCAGAGATTGGGCGCGCAACAAAGAAATTATGGGCGAAACCACCTCTTCCAAAGCAAAGGATAAGAAAAAAGATAAAAAAGATTAATTTGTAAAAGTAAAAAGGCAAAAATATAAAAAGGATTATAGAGTAGTATGAAAAAATTATTAGGCGAATTTATCGGAAAGACCGTGGAGGACGCCGTAAAAGCGGCCGTCGCTGCCACCGGCAAGACGGAAGAACAGCTCGAAGTGGAGGTTTTGGAAAAAGGTAAGGTTACCTTCTTCGGCATCGGTTCCGTAAAAGCCAAAATCAGGGTGTATGAGGTACAACAGCTTACGGACGGAGAAAGAGCCGTTAACTTCTTAAACGGCCTTATGGAGCACCTCAAAGCGCACGCAGTGGCCCGCCTCGTGGCAGAGGAAGAAAAAATCGTCATCGAGCTCGACACGGACAATACCCAGAGCGTTATCGGTAAGAGAGGCGTAACCTTGGACGCCATACAGAGCTTGGCAGGCGCCGTTGCAAACATCGGCAGAGATGAGTATAAGAGAGTGGTTGTTGACTGCGAAAATTACCGTGAAAAGAGAGAAGAAACCCTTCGCCGTGTGGCGCAAAAGACCGCGGAAAAAGCCGTTCGTCAGGGCAGAAAAATCTCCTTGGAGCCCATGAGCGCCTATGAAAGAAGAATCATTCACGCCGCGCTTGCCGACAGCACCGAGGTTAAAACCGGTTCCGAAGGCAGAGAACCCCGTCGCTTCGTCGTGGTCATTCCCAACGAATTGAAGCCGTATAACCGTGAAAGAAAGAACAACAATTCCTTCCGTGGCGGTAAGGGCAGCAGAGGTAAGTTCAACAAAGGCGAAAGAAGAGAAAAAGGCAGTAAATTTGAACGCTCTGAAAACCTTAAACCCCGTCGGGAATACACCGAAGAGGAAAAGGCGGCAAGAAGCCGCGTGGGCGGCGGCACGGGCATGGGTGGCTCGGACGGCGCTGCATATAAGAAAAACAGCTCCATCGTGTTCGGCACTTTCCTCGGCAACAGCCGTAAAAACGAAAGTGAAGAAAATAACCAAGAATAATAAAAAAGAGAGAACGGTGTTGCCGTTCTTCCCATAGAGATTTAACCAAACAATATGTAAGACTCGGCTTTTAATAAGTCGAGTTTTCTTTTGTTCACGCAAAACAACTTGAATTTTTATTGCTTTTTTGATATAATAAACGCAACGATAAATAAGAATTTGACGGGAAGATGATAAAGAGCGAGGGCTGGCAGAAATCAATCTGTCAACCCTCAAAAATTACATCGCAGTAATCAAAGAAAATCCTTACTTCTCCATCTTCTCTTGATACTCCTTGCCCCAATTCTGCATTGCATCAAGCACGGGCTTGAGGCTGTATCCCGTTTCGGTCAGCGTGTACTCCACGCGCGGAGGAACTTCGGCATATACCTTGCGAATCAATAACGCTTTTTCTTCCATATCACGAAGCTGTGCGGTCAGCACTTTCTGTGAAACGCTGCCGATGGACTTTTTCAGTTCTCCAAAACGCTTTGTACCATTCATCAGATCACGAAGGATCAAGACCTTCCATTTATCGCCTATGATCATAAGCGTTGTTTCAACAGGGCAATTCGGCAAATTCATATATAAATCCTCCCAATAGTTTCTAAAAGGTAACTACAGCACAATATTGTGCCTACTTGACAAAATATACTTTGTGTATTATTATATAGTATAGGGATAAAAAAGTCAAGTCCCAAAGAAATAATGGAGGTATCCAAAATGGAAAAAGTAATTGAATTTTTGAAATCCAATCCCGTGCAGTATCTCGCAACTGTCGGCCGTGACGGCAAGGCAAAGTGCAGACCGTTTATGTTCTGCTGTGAGTACGAAGGAAAACTGTGGTTCTGCACCAACAACACAAAGGATGTTTACAAGGATATGCAGGAAAATCCCGAGATCGAGATTTCCGTATCCTCTCCCGAATTTGCTTGGATTCGTCTCGCTGGCAAGGCTGTCTATGAAAACAATATGGCAGTTAAGGAAATCTGCATTCAGAATCCTATCATAAAGGGACAGTACGGCGAAGCAGCTAACCCGATCTTTGAAGTGTTCTACATTGATGCTCCGCACGGCATTATTGCTGACTTCTCCGGCAATCCGCCTTACGAATTTTAAGTAACAGAG
>JAFVZP010000078.1 GCA_017508105.1 Clostridia bacterium | reverse complement strand
TAAAGAGCTCAAAGCCCCCGAAATTTACGAGGTATTCAAGACCAACTTCCTCGACAATCACCGTATTTTCGACGTAACCAATGCGCTTTACACGCAAAAGGACGGCATCGAGGCGGTCATCACGCTTTCCATCGACGGCAAGAGCGTCGAAGAGGAAGCCAACGGCAACGGCCGTTTGGACGCCGTATCCAACGCTTTGCGCAAGTATTTCGGCGTCAATTATAAGCTGTCGGGCTACGAACAGCACGCCTTGACCGAGGGCTCTGCTTCGCAGGCAATCTCCTACGTCGGCGTGGAAAAGGACGGCAAAACCTATTGGGGCGCCGGCGTACACGAGGACATCATTACCTCGTCCATCCGCGCGTTGGTGAGCGCAGTCAACAACTGCTTCGCCGCTATGAAGAAATAATAAAAAGCAAATAATCAAAGTACCGCCGACAGCCCGTCGGCGGTACTTCTCTTTTGAGCTATCTGTGCGTCAAACGTAAAAATTATATAAAAAAGGGGAGTTTTGCTCTTTGGCGTTTGACAATGGGGCAAAATGGGTTTAAAATACATATAATAGCATTTATAATACAGTCGATATTTTTAAGTTTTATCAAGGAGCGGTAATGTTAAAAACTTTATCCAAAAGCATACGGCAATATACCAGACAGACCGTGATTACGCCCTGCATTATGGTGGTGGAATCGGCAATGGAAATTTTAATTCCCTTCGTCATGTCCCTGCTACTCAGAGTACTGCAAACCACGCAGGAGCTCGATTCGCTGCTGTTATCCGTCGGCATTTACGGCGGAATTATGGCGGTCATGGCGCTTATATCCATGGGCGCAGGCGTCTTGGGCGGAAAATTGGCAGCCGAGGCGAGCGCAGGCTTTGCCGCCAACCTACGGCAGGACGCTTACGAAAAGATACAAAAATATTCCTTTTCCAATCTCGACAAGTTCTCCACGTCCTCGCTCATCACCCGTTTGACCACCGACGTCACCAACGTACAGATGGCGTATCAAATGATGATTCGTATGATGGTGCGCGCGCCCATTATGTTCGTGTTCGCCTCGGTCATGTCCTTCGTCGTCAACCCTTCCATTGCTTGGCTGTTCATCGCCTCGGCGGTTGTGATGGCGTTGGTCGTGGTTTTCGTCATGAGCAAGGCCATTCCGCAGTTTCAGAAAATGATCAAAAAGTACGATAAGCTCAACTCGGTCGCGCAGGAAAACCTCACCGCGGTACGGGTGGTAAAGTCCTTCGTGCGGGAGGGGTATGAAATTGAAAAATACAAAGAGGCGACGGGGGAGGTCTACGATTTTTCCATTAAAGCCGAAAAATGGATTATCACGCTCATGCCCACCGTGCAGACCGTTATCTATATCACCATGTTTCTGCTCTTTTTCTTCGGCGGAAATATGTACCTTAGCGGCAGCTTGCAAATTCCCGATTTAACCGCGCTGTTGACCTACGCCATGCAAATTTTGTCGGGCGTTATGATGTTCTCCATGGTCTTAAACTTCATGGCAATCGCCAAGCCCTCGGCAGAGCGCATCGTCGAAGTGCTGAACGAGGAGGTCGACCTCGTCAATCCCGCCTCGCCCGTCTATGAAATTCCCAACGGCTCCATTACCTTTGAAAACGTCAACTTTGCCTACAACGCCCAGTCTGAGGAGGACGTGCTGAAAGGGGTAAACCTCTCCATTCGCTCGGGCGAAACGGTGGGCGTCATCGGCGGTACGGGCTCGGCAAAAACCACCCTCGTGTCCCTCATTCCCCGTTTGTACGACGTAAAATCCGGCTCGGTCAAGGTGGGTGGCGTAGACGTAAGAAATTACGATTTAACCGCCCTGCGTGACGGCGTCGCCATGGTCTTACAAAAGAACGTGCTCTTCTCGGGCTCCATTCAGGAAAATATGCTTTGGGGCAACGAGGAGGCTACCATGCCCGAAATTCAAGCGGCTTGTCGCAGTGCGCAGGCGGAGGAATTCATCGAGCGCATGCCCGAAAAATACGGCTATGACCTCGGTCAGGGCGGCGTCAACGTATCGGGCGGACAAAAGCAACGTTTGTGCATCGCCCGCGCGCTGCTCAAAAAACCCAAGATTATCATTTTTGACGACTCCACCTCGGCGGTGGATATGCGGACGGATGCACTCATTCGCGCCGAGCTCAAAAGCACCCTGCCCGACTGCACCAAAATCATCATTGCCCAGCGCATCGCATCCGTGCAGGACGCCGACAGAATTCTGGTTCTGGACGACGGCGAGGCGGTTGGGTTCGATACGCATGAAAGGCTGCTGCAAACCAACGCAATTTACCGCGAGGTATACAGTTCGCAGACGCAGGGAGGGGAACAGGCATGAAAAACAACGCAATGACCGTTGGCATGAGCAATCGGGGAAAAACCCCACCCATGCCCGCAAGGAAAGGCGCAAAGAACCCCATGCAGACCTTCAAGCGGCTGATGGCATATATGCTTGAAAACTATAAAAAACGCTTCATTTTGGTCTGCGTGATGATTGTTTTGGGTGCCTTGGTATCCATTTCCGGCTCGGTATTCATAGGTTTTTTCACGGCGCACCTTGAAAAGACGCTCGGCGTGGGCGCCCTGCCCGACGGCAAGTTTTACGGCTTGCTCGTCGCAATGCTGTGCATTTACCTTCTGGGTATTTTGTGCAACTACACCTATTCAAGAATTATGATGTATATCGCGCAGGGCACCATGAAACGCCTGCGTGACGGTATGTTCACGCACATGCAGACCCTGCCCTTGCAGTTTTTCGACTCCAAGACCCACGGCGAGCTGATGAGCAGCTACACCAACGATACCGATACGCTCCGCC
Organism: Clostridia bacterium; assembly: GCA_017508105.1. GTDB lineage: Bacteria > Bacillota > Clostridia > Christensenellales > Borkfalkiaceae > RGIG4074. The sequence goes on along the minus strand of JAFVZP010000078.1, from coordinate 3,825 downwards.
ACCTGCTTTCGCAGACCATTCCCCAGCTCATCTCGTCCGTCGTTACCATCGTGGGCGTGTTCTGCGCCATGCTCTTTTACAGCGTAACGCTCACGGCGTTGGCGCTTGCTTTTTTGTTCTTTTTAATGTTCATTGTGGGAAAATTGGGCGCAAAGTCCTCCCGTTGCTTCGTTGAGCAGCAAAAATCCCTTGCAAAGGTCAACGGCTACATCGAGGAAATGATGGAAGGGCAAAAGGTCGTCAAGGTATTCAACCACGAACAAAAAGCCATAGAACAGTTCTTTGCGCACAACGAGCAGTTGCGTAAAAATACCACGGCGGCAAACGTCTTCGTCAACGTCATGGGCCCCTTCACCAACAACCTCGGCTACGTGCAATACATCGTTTTGGCTCTGGCAGGCGTTCTTTTGGCAAGCGGCGGGGGTGTGTGGGGCTTGTCCTTATTCGGCGCCATCAACGGCGACGCTTGGGGCTTGACGCTTGCTTCCATCATCGCCTATCTCTCGCTCGCGCGCAGCTTTAATATGCCCGTACAGCAGGTAGCCCAACAGTTCAACACCGTTGTCATGGGTATGGCGGGCGCCGAACGCATTTTTGAAATCCTCGACGCTTCGAGTGAGGATGAAGGCGGCAACATCACCCTCGTGCACGTCGAGGAAAAAGAGGGCGGTTACGAGCAATCCCCCCAAGGCAAGCTCTGGGCTTGGAAAATTCCGCAAGAAAACGGCTCGGCTTGCTATCGGTTATTGAAAGGGGATATTCGCTTTGAAAACGTCACCTTCGGTTATACCGAACAAAAGGACGTCTTAAAGAACATCTCGCTCTACGCCCGCCCCGGTGAAAAAATTGCATTCGTCGGCTCTACGGGCGCCGGTAAAACCACTATTACCAACCTCATCAACCGCTTTTACGACATTCGTGAGGGCAAAATCACCTACGACGGCTTGGATATCCGTTCCATCAATAAATCCGATTTGCGCCGTTCCTTGGGCGTGGTCCTGCAGGACACCCACCTCTTCACGGGTACGGTCATGGACAATATCCGCTACGGCAGACTGAACGCCACCGACGAGGAGTGTATACAGGCGGCGCGCCTTGCCAACGCGCATTCCTTCATTCGCCACCTGCCGCAGGGCTATCAAACCGTACTCCACGGCGACGGGGCAAACCTCTCCCAAGGCCAGCGTCAGCTTTTATCCATCGCCCGTGCCATGGTTTCGGACTGTCCCGTGCTCATCCTGGACGAAGCCACCTCGTCCATCGACACCCGTACCGAAAAGCTCATTGAAAAGGGTATGGATAAACTCATGGAGGGCAGAACGGTATTCGTCATCGCCCACCGCCTTTCCACCGTGCGGGACTCCCACGCCATCATGATGCTCGAACACGGCGTCATCATCGAACGTGGCACCCATGCCCAGTTGTTAGAGCAAAAAGGAAAGTATTATCAACTGTATACCGGTCTGTTTGAATTGGATTAATATTGCCTGAAAAATACAAGGGCGGCGCGGAATTTTCCGCGCCGCCCTTGGGTGTTTTATATTAAATTTTTCGGCTCCATAGGGTCGATTAAAAGAGTCTTATAATCGGTATACGTCACAAAGCCCGCCTTTGCCTTGGAGGGCTTTTTCACGAACTTACGCTTGCAGTAATCCACGGGGATTTTGGTCCCGTTCCGCCCGTCCGAATAGTAGGCGCATACGCTTGCGGCATATTCCAAAACGCTGTCGGGCACTTGGTTTCCCTCGGTGAGAATAATGACGTGCGAGGAGTGATAATTTTTGGTGTGCAGCCACAAATCCTCGGGCGAACAGCTCTTCAACAGTCTGTCGTTTTGCACGTTGTTCCGCCCCGCCAGAATGATAAATCCGTCCTTTTCAAATTTTCTGAACGGCACTTCGGTCGGCTTTTTCTTCTTTGCGCTCTGCACGGGCTTCAACAGCCCCAAGCCGATGAGCTCCTCTTCAATCTCAATCAAGTCTGCCAGCTCCTCGGCGCGGGCAAGGGTGGAAAGCACGCTGTCGGTATACGCAATTTCCCTTTCCTCGGCCTGCTGCCTTGGCAAAAGCGCGTCCACCGTGCGCTTTAGCTTGACGTACCGCTTGTAATACTTTTGCGCATTCTGCGCAGGGGTAAGCGTTTTATCCAAAGAAACGGTAATTTCAGGGCAATTTTCCTCGTAATAGTTTTGCAGCTTGCATACGGACATGCCTCGTTCGAGTTGATAGATATTTGCGGTAATCAATTCGCCTTTTAGGCGGCATTGCTCGGCGTCCTCGCACTCTTTGAGCTTTTCCAAAATCTGCGCCAGGCGTTTTTCCTGCTTCTTCTTTGCGTTGGCAACCGTCGCCGTCAGCTTGCGTTTTTTTTCGTCCATCGCCTTCTTTTTATCCTTATAGGCGTATAACTCCTCTTGGGCTTCCTGTAAGCTCGCCCGCTTTACTCCGCCCGTCAACCGCTTTGCGCCGAACTCTGCGGGCACACCCTCTTGGTATACCACGCAGGGGCAATCCTCGCCGTCAAACAGATACGCCGTTATATAATCGGATAGGGGCATGCACGGGTTCTCGGCATATTCCACGGACATTTGTAACGCCGTTGGATAGGCAATTCCCGCAATATTTTCAAACAAAAACCTTGCCTTGTCTGCCGAGGCGTCGTAGCCCCGTAAGCCTTCTGAAAGCTCGGCTTTATCCAGTGGATTGGCTTTTTCCTGCGGCGCAGGCAGGGCGTACTTTGCGCCCGAAAACAGCACTCTTTTGTAGCTCTCGCCGAGCGAGGTCATTTTCAGTGCCCCCAAAATCACGCCCTTTTCCACCAAAACGGCGTTGGAATACTTGCCCATGACCTCTACGTACAGCGTTCTGTCCACTTGCGTGAAGTCCGAAACGCAGTGCAGCGTGAGGGCGACAATGCGCTCGAAGTCTATCTGTTCCACCTTTAAAATTTCCGCGCCGAGCAGGTGCTTGCGTAAAAGCATACAGAAATTAGGCGCTTGGGCGGGTGCCTCGCGGTCGTAATCGGTCAAACAAATTCTTGCAAAAGAAGCATTTGTTGAAATTATGAGTTTTAAAACGCTCTTACCGGTGTATATATAAAAAAGAAGCTCGTCTTTGTTGGGTTGAACGATTTTATTTATCTTTCCGCCGGTCAAAAGCGTATTCAATTCTTTTGCGTTGCGGCGCAGAGTAAAGGCGTCTTGGGGCATAACGTTAAAGTTCCTTGTTTTGCTTTCATTGGTTAAAATTATACCCTAAAAATTACAATTTGTAAATAAAATCGCTTTTCTTTATTCAAGGAATATGCTAAAATATATGGCAAAGACAACAAAGAACAATACAATACAGGAGATTTTTTATGAAATACACTCACAAGCCCGCAGAAAAGAGCACGGTAAAAATTACAATTGACTTTACCGCAGAGGAATGGCAGGCAGCCATTCAAACGGCGTACAACAAGACCAAAAACCGCTTCACCGTCAACGGATTCAGACGTGGCAAAGCACCCAGAAACGTCATTGAAAACTTTTACGGCAAGGGCGTATTCTACGAAGATGCTTTGAATGAGCTCTATAACCAAAATTACGGCAAAATTCTCGAACAGGAAAAGGATTCCTTCACCACCGTTGGCGAGCCCACTCTTTCTGTGGACGATATGTCCGATAAGGGCGTAACCCTCTCCGCCGTCGTACCCGTCAAGCCCGACGTGGAAATCGAAACGTACAAAGGTATAAAAATCCAGGAGTTCGTATATAATGTAAACGACGAGGACGTAGACGCCGAAATCAAGAAATTGCAAGAACGCAACGCCCGTCAGGTAGAGGTG
>JAFVZP010000077.1 GCA_017508105.1 Clostridia bacterium | reverse complement strand
GCGACTCGTCGAGAGGAATTAACGAAACTTTTTACCGCCAATGGTTGCAAAGAAGTAATTTGGTTGTTTCCCGAAGAAACAGGATTTTACCAACCCATCATTGTTGCAAGGAAGTAAACAAATTCCAATTTATCGAGCTGTTGCTTTTGTAGTAAAATCGTTGCAGGTATAGCACACCATACTTAACAACGTTAAATGGTGTGTTTTTACAAAGCAAAAAGTAAAAGGATAGCAAAAATTTTGCTATCCTTTTATAGTTCCTAAAAAATCTCTAAGAGTGACGCACTTATCGGCGGTGTTTTATAGTTGTTTTTTATATTTTTCTTATCAATCCGATTACCTTGCCCAAAATGGCAACGTTATCCGAAACAATATCTCTGTATCTGGGGTTTTCGGGGCGGAGTACGATGGTATCTTTGCGCTTAAAAAAGCGTTTGACGGTGGCGCCGTCGTCGATGAGCGCCACGACGATTTCTCCGTTTTCGGCAATCGGCTGTTGGCGCACAATGATTTTATCCCCGTCGAAAATACCCGCGTTGATCATGCTGTCGCCCGATACGGTGAGCATAAACAGGTTTTCGTCCTTATATTCATCGGAGGGCAAACCGTAATACCCCTCGTAATTCTCCACAGCAAAGATGGGCATACCTGCCGTTACCGTGCCGATCAGGGGGACTTTTTTAACGTTGGTCTGCACGCTGACCGCACGTTTTTTCATGTCGCTCTTTTGCAACGCGCCCGAATCCCGCAGGCGTGCGATATAATTATAAGCCGTCGCCGTGGAGCGAAAGCCCATGCCTTTACAAATTTCCCGAATGGAAGGAGCGTAACCGTTATCGTCACAAAATTGCTCTATAAAATGCAAAACAGCATCCAATTGCTCTTGTTTTATCATGATATATCTTCCTCCTTACCTTGATTATAACACATACAAACAAAAAAAGCAAACATTCGTTCCTAACTTTTTGCTTGAATTTTCAAAAGATTTGTAGTATACTGAATACAAAGAGGAGATATTAAAATGAAAAGACAGGAAAATTGCGTATTATACGACAGAGCGTGTATCGACTGCGGAGAATGCGACCGCTGCGATTTAAACCCAAAAAAAATTTGCGACAACTGCGGCAAATGCTTGGACATACAGGATTTTGCCAGTATAAAGATCGATAAAATTTATACAAATGCAGAGGAGTACGAAAAAACTCGCAAAGAATAATTTTGGCAATTATTTTATAAACTGTTTGCATTGGGCGTAGTATGCCGTCGGCAATACTGCACTCACACACTGCCCCTCGTCCGTATATTCCACCGTCCGTTCGGTGATATATTTTTTAATTCGGTTATACTCGGATAACTTGTCGTAGGGAATGAACAGCGTCACAAAACGAAATTCCTCGGCAAAACAATCCAAAATGCGCGCCTTCAACACTTCTAAGCCCATGCCCGTCTTTGCGGAAATACACACGCTGTCAGCAGGGAAAAGCGCATCGTTGACGGCGTTGTCGCACTTATTCATGACGATAAGATAGGAGGATTGAAAATTCAATTCCTGTAAGGTATCGAGCGTCGTTTTGAGCTGCATATCGTATTCACCGCTCCCGTCGCACACGATGAGCGCCAGATCGCAGCTCGTGGCAATTTCCAGCGTCGAACGGAAGGCGTCGATGAGGTGATGGGGTAAATCCTGTAAAAAACCGACGGTATCCATCAATACGAACTCCACGTCTTGAATGGAAAAGCTCCTTGCCGTGGCGTCCAGCGTGGCAAACAGCTGGTTTTGTACGTACACGTCTGCACCCGTCAGGGCGTTCATGAGCGTGGACTTGCCCGTATTGGTATAGCCCACGAGCGCAACGGTTTTGGCTTGATTTTTCTTTCGCCGCTCGGTCTGCATTTCCCGACGGCCCTTCATTTCCTCAATTTTTCCGCTTAAAAGGCGTATTCTTTGGCGAATGAGCCGTCTGTCGCTCTCCAACTGCGTTTCCCCGGGGCCTCTGGTACCGATACCACCGCCCAAGCGCGAAAGCCCGATGCCCGAACCCTTCAATCGGGGGTAAATATATTTGAGCTGTGCCAGCTCTACCTGTAATTTTCCCTCGCCGGATAGGGCGTTTTTGGCAAAAATATCCAAGATGAGTGTGGTGCGGTCAATGACCTTTCTATCTTCTAAAAGGGCGGAAATATTCAGCGTTTGCGAAGGGGAGAGCTCGCCGTTAAAGAGCACGGTGATATTTTCCAGACCTTTGAGCTGTTCGTTCAGTTCGGCTATTTTTCCCACGCCGATGAAGGTAGCGGGATTGATTTCTCGGACGTTTTGATAGATGGTACCTGCATACGCTCCGCCTGCACTCTCAATTAGCGCAATGGCTTCCTGATGTAAAACACGGTAATTCTCCGAAAGTATGGGTTGGATGATAAATACGTTTTCCAGCTCTTTTTTTACGTTTTCGGTTATATTTGTCCTTGACATCAGCTATCCTCGTCCTCGTTTGGTCTTAATTTTACTTTTCCTGCCACCCGACGACGGTTTTCGTCCGTAATGGCAGCGTAGTGTTTCTTGGTCGTATTTACGTCCCGATGTCCTAAGACGTCGGCAACGATATAGATATCGCCCGTTTCCTGATAGAGCATGGTGCCGTAGGTGGAACGCAGCTTATGCGGGGTGATTTTTTTGAGCGGCGATACGATTTTGGCGTATTTTTTTACCAGCAATTCAATGGCGCGCACGGTCATACGGCGGTATTGCATGGATAAAAACAGAGCGTTTTCTCCCTGCGGAATCTTGTTATCCTCGGCCTTTTGCTCCATATAACGCTTCAACGCAACGGCAACCTCCTCGGAAAAATAGAGAATTGCCTTATTGCCGCCTTTGCGCTGTACAACGAAGGAATTGTTGGAAAAATCAATGGATTCGTCATTCAGTCCAACCAGCTCGCTGATACGGATTCCCGTACCCAAAAAGAGGGTTAAAATGGCAATATCCCGTGTATGCGTGCGCTTGTGATAGCCTTCGGCGTGCTTGGACAGCCCCTGACCGCTTTCCGCCGTGGAGAGAATAGAGGACACCTCGTCCGTTTCCAAGCGAATGATTTCCTTATCGTGTAGCTTGGGTGTGGGTACCTTGGCGGTATTGTCCACGTCAATTAAGCTTTTATTGAAAAAATAGCGGAAAAGCGAGCGCACGGCAGACAGCTTTCTTGCCTTTGCGCGTTCGTTGCATCGCAAGGTTTTTCCGTTGAAGGAATAGAGCGAGAGCCGAGAGAGGAATATTTCAATATCCGTTTCGCTTATATCGTTTAAATCTTCCAGGGTAATATCCCGTATTTCCTTGCATCTAAAACGGTTTTTGACTAAAAAATCAAAGAAAATACGCAAATCGTAGGCGTATTTTAGTCGAGTTTCCACCGAAGTGCGCTGTTCAATGCCACGGAAATAATCTTCGGCAAACGGGGGAAGCTCGTCCAATAAATCGTATATCCGATTTAAATTTTTGTTGTCTCGCTCTAAATAATAATTTTTCTTCGCCATAATTTTATTATAATCGCAAAAAGGGAAAAAATCAAGTATTCAGGGGAATAAAAAAGCGAAAAGTTTTAAAATGAGAAAAATGCGATAAAAAATTGTCTGTTTTTTTAATTTCAACGATTTTTTTTTGCAAAAAGGGCATATATATAACTATTCGTAAAACACAGCTTTTACGAATAGTTTATTGTATTATAAGGGAATTATACGAGAATTTTCGTTGCTTTTAAGAATTTTCGTTGCTTTTAAGAATTTTCGTTGTTTTATAGATTTTTTGCAATAAGCAAATAATATTAGCTTATATATATTATTTTATTCCTATATATAATCAGCTACCAATCGCAATAAATTTACGTACAACAACTATTTTTAAGCAAAACTATAAAAATCCCCAAAAAAGCACACTTTTTTAGCGCTTTTAGGGGATTTTTTTGTACTATGTCAGACATAGTTTATCTGTTTTTGCGAAAAATGCCGTACGAATACGGAGAAATTTCCATCTTTTGATTGTATTCTCTATCCAATAAAAGGTCGTGATAGCTACCGTCGAGCGAAATATCGAATTTGTTTCTGCCGTTGTTGAGATAAACGTAATATTTAACCTCTTTATCAACTCTTGCAAATACGATACAGCCGTCTTTGGCAAAAATCTGTACATATTCGCCCGTCTTCATTGCCTCACCTGCATTTTGACGGATTTCACCTAACTTTTGATAAAAACCAATTAAGTCTTGGTTTAAATTATTCCAGTCAAAGCATTTACGGCAAAACGGGTCGCTATAACCTTCCATGGCGTTTTCATCGCCGTAGTACACGCAAGGCACGCCGGGTAAGGTGTATTGCAACAACGCAGCCATTTTTACTTTTTCAATCGCAGCCTTTCTTTCCTGGTCGGTTAAGGCGGTTATTGCCATTTGTTCCTTATTATACGCCGGTTTTTCACCGAGTACGGTCAAAATTCTCGCGGTATCGTGCGTGGATAGAATGTTCATCAAACAGTCTAAGGCGCATTTGGGGTAATGATCGAGAAGCATAGCCACGGTTTGCGTGAGAATTTCCACGTTACCCGTTAAAATATAGTCGATGATGGCGTTTTTTAAGGGATAATTCATGATGCTGTCCAATTCTTCGCCGTGAAAATACTCTCTGCGCTGCCCGTAGGCAACTTTATTGGTCGCATCCTCCCATACCTCGCCGATAATCAGCGCATCGGGATTGCCTTCCTTGACGGAAGCTCTTAATTTTTTCAGGAAAAAATCGGGCAATTCATCGGCAACGTCCAAGCGGTAGCCGCCAATTCCCGTTTTCAGCCAATGCTTTAAAACGCCGTCCTCGCCAAAAATAAAGTTTTGATAGCTTTGAGAACGTTCATTGACCGCAGGCAGCGTTTGTATGCCCCACCAGCTGTCGTATCCGTTGGGATAGGCATAGAAATTATACCAATCAAAATAGGGAGATTGTTGACTTTGATAGGCGCCCAAGCCGTCATAGTTGCCGTAACGGTTAAAATAGACGCTATCATCCCCCGTATGATTGAAAACGCCGTCTAAAATGACGTGAATTCCCCTCTTTTTTGCCTCGGCAACCAAGCGTTCAAAGTCGGCTTTGCTGCCCAACAGCGGGTCAATTTTTTTATAATTCCCCGTATCATAGCGATGATTGGAATTGGATTCAAAAATGGGATTTAGATAAATTGTCGTAACGTGCAAGGACTGCAAATAGTCCAATTTTTCAATGATGCCCTTGAAATTCCCACCGAAAAAGTCGTTGTTTTTAACAATTCCCTGAGCGTTTGGACGAAATTCGGGTGTACCGCCCCAATCTGAGCGCAAAATTCTGCCGTCAATCGCCGGATTTTCTCCCGATTTTGCAAAACGGTCGGGAAAAATCTGATACATTACGCCCCCTTTGAACCATGCAGGCGTAGTGAAATCCTGCGTATGTACGGTCAACTGATAGGCGAGCTCGCTGTTGAATTGGGCTTGGCGGTCCTTATCCCGTCCGATATACGTTCCGTCGAGAATAAAACGGTAAAAATACAGCCCCGTTTGGTTGATTTTCAGCGTAACAGTCCAACCGAACGGCGTTTTTTGCATGGGAATGGCCTCGGCAGGCTGACCGTCCTGATTCAAATCGAGAAAACAGTTTTGCCCGCCGTCTGCAAAGACGTTGAGCGTCAGCTCCTCGCCTTCCGCAATGGCGCCCGTTTTATTTTTACATTTTTTGTCCAAGGGATGAAAATAAAATTTCATGTCTGTAAATCCTGCATAAAAAACTGTGAAAAAAGCCAATTCAAAGCAAAATACGCCTTGAATTGGTTTTTTTCAATCAAATAATATTATTTTTTGGAAAGAATGACCGATTTTAAGTTCCAGATGTTCTCCGCATACTCCTTGATGCTTCTGTCAGCGGCAAAGAATCCGGCTGCGGCGATATTGCGCAGGGATTTTTGGTTCCACGCACGCTTATCCTCGGCGTAGAGCTTGGAGAGCTTCTGCTGGGTGAAGCTGTACGAATCAAAGTCGGCAAGGCACATATACGGGTCGGCGATGGGCGATTGACGCAAGAGATAATCGGCGATATCCGAGAAGGACTGTCCGTTGAAGCCAACGATCAACGCTTCCACAATCTTTCTTAAATTGGGATTGGGGTTGAAATAATTGCTCGAATAGTAGCCTTCCTTCCAAATGCGGTCGACTTCGTCGGCTTTCAAGCCGAAAATGAAGATATTTTCTTCCCCGACCTGCTCGCACATTTCAACGTTTGCCCCGTCCAAGGTACCGATGGTCAACGCACCGTTGATCATGAACTTCATGTTGCCCGTACCGCTGGCTTCCTTACCTGCCAAGGAAATTTGTTCGGAAATTTCCGATGCAGGCATCAATTTTTCGGACATAGTAACGTTGTAGTCCTCTACGTAGACAACGTTGAGCTTTTCCTTGATTTTGGGATGCTTTTTGATATCCTCGGCAAGGAAAGAGATTAATTTAATAATCTGCTTTGCCATGTAATAGCTGGGAGCAGCCTTTGCACCGAAGATATACGTCTTGGGCTGGATATTTAAATCGGGGTTTTCCTTCAAAGCGTTATAGGTGCCGATGATGTTGAGTACGTTCAAGAGCTGGCGCTTGTATTCGTGCATTCTCTTTGCCTGTACGTCAAAGAGCGTGTTTGTATCCAAGAGTACGCCCTGTTTCTTGTATAAATAATCGGCAAACTGTTGCTTTTTGGTCTTTTTAATTTCCGAAAGGCGGTCTAATACCGTCGTATCGGTATCGAATTTTTTAAATTCGGCGAGCTTTGCAGCGTCCTTGGCATAGCCCGTACCGATGCACTCGTCCAAGAGCGCACACAGCTCGGGGTTGGACTGATTGAGCCATCTTCTGTGCGCAATGCCATTGGTTACGTTGGTGAATTTATCGGGCGTAAAGTCGTGGAAATCCTTAAAAATACTCTGCTTGATGATGTCGCTGTGCAGAGCGGATACGCCGTTGACGTGGTGCGAACCCATCACCGAGAGGTTTGCCATGCGTACGGTGTTGCGGTTGAGAATGGACATTCTGCTGATTTTATCCCAATCGCCCATATAGCGACTCCAGAGCTCGTCGCAGAATCTTCTGTTGAGCTCCTTGATAATCATATAGATTCTGGGTAATTTACGGGCAATCAAGTCCTCCGACCACGTTTCAAGCGCTTCGGCTAAAACGGTGTGGTTGGTATAGGCGCAGGTCGCCGTGGTAATTTCCCAAGCCTTTTCCCAAGAATAGCTGTTTTCGTCGATGAGTATTCTCATGAGCTCGGGAATGGAGAGCGCGGGGTGGGTGTCGTTCAAATGGATTGCCGCCATTTGAGGCAGGAGATCCAAAGAGCCGTATCTTCTCTTATGGTCGGCGATAATCGACTGTAAGGATGCGGAAACGAGCAGGTATTGCTGCTTCAAACGCAACGCCTTGCCTTCGGTATGGTTATCGGCGGGATACAATACCTTGGTCAAAAGATCGGCTTCGTTGTCCTTTTGCATAACCTCTTGGTAGTTGCCCTGCGCAAATAACTTCATATCGAACTCACGCTTTGCGCGGGATTTCCAAAGGCGCAAAATAGAAACGGCGTCACTGTCGTAACCGGAAACCATCATATCGTAGGCAACCGCCTCAATATCGTTGGAATCGTGATAAATTACTTCCATTCTGTCGTAATTCCAGCGTTCCTCTACCCAACCGTCAAAGTGAACGGTAAAGATTTTATCGCTTCTTTGGGTCAGCCAAGCCTCGCCGCCGGGCAGCCAAACGTCGGGAAGTTCAATCTGCCAACCGTCTACGATTTTCTGTTTGAACAGACCGTATTCATAGCGCAGGGAGAAGCCCATGGCGGGATAATTGCCCGTTGCCAAGCCGTCTAAAAAGCAGGCGGCAAGTCTACCCAAGCCGCCGTTGCCCAAACCGGCATCCGGCTCCAACTCATAGAGCTCTTCCAAGGTTACGCCGTATTTCTTCAATGCGGCGGCAACGGGTTTTTCAATTCCCAAATTGAAAATGCTGTTCTTCAAAGAACGACCCATTAAAAATTCCATGCAGAGATAGTATACTCTCTTGGCTTTTTGTCTCTTCATTTCCTTGTGGAACTTCTGGCGCTTTTCAAGCATAATGTCTCTTACGCTCATAACGACAGATTTATATATCTGTTCCCTATTTGCATCTGCGGAAAGCACGCCGAAATAACGGGCAAGTTTCCCGTCAATCAGCTGTTCCGCTTCTTTTTCCGTCAATTTTGTGCTCATTGGCAAATTTCTCCTGTTTTAGATATAGCTTTCTCAAGCATTCTCCATTATTTTGTATAGACAACAGCAAAGAGAAATCAAGACGAATTCGCCTCAATTTCTCATTTTTGCCGCTGAATTTCAAATTTTTTTTATTCTTTTAGTTTTTTAAAACGTCCGCATACATTTCTTCGTAGTATTTAGCGGTATTCTTCCAAGTGAAATCGGTGGTCATCGCCTTATAGATGAGCTGATTCCACTCCTCTTTGTTATAGAATAAATTGACCGCTTCTCTTAAAACGTACAACATATCGTATGCGTTGTAATCGGCAAAAGTAAATCCGTTTCCGCCTGCGCCGTACGGCTTGATGCTGTCAAACAGACCGCCAACCTCTCGAACCACGGGAATGGTGCCGTAACGGGAGGAAATCATCTGCGAAAGTCCGCAAGGCTCGCTCTTGGACGGCATCAGGAAGATGTCCGCGCCCGAGTAAATCTTTCTGGACAGGTCGGCGTTGAAGGTAATACACGAAACGACCTTGCCGCTGTAACGGTTCTGCAAATCGGCAAAATAGCTTTCAAATACCGAGTCGCCCGTGCCCAAAACCACGAACTGTACGTCCTGGGATAAGAACTCCTCGATGACCGCGCGAACCAAATCCAAACCCTTATGAGTAACCAATCGGGTAATCATGGCAACGACGGGTACGTCCTCTCGCACGGGCAAGCCGAGCATTTTTTGCAATTCTGCCTTACAAATGCGTTTGCCGTCGAGATTTTCCGCCGTATAATGCGCAAACAGCGAAGCGTCCGTTTCGGGGTTATAATAATCGGGGTCGATACCGTTTAAAATACCGCAGAGCTTGAAGGAATTTTTACGGATGATGTCCTGCAAGCCGTGCGCATGGTAAGCGTCCTTAATCTCCTCGGCGTAGCGAGGCTGACCGTAGAGAACTTTTCACTGCATTCAATCGCCGCTTTCATGAGATTGATGCAGTTGTCGTATTCGAGCAAGTATCTGTAATCGTTGGAGATACCGAACAAGTCCTCTAAAATGTCCAAAGAGTATTTGCCCTGGTATTCGATGTTATGAATGGTGAATACCGAACGGGTGAACTGATATTCCTCTCTGTAGCAGTAGATGGTCTTCAAGTAAATAGACGCCAACGCTGCCTGCCAATCGTGGCAATGCAATACCTCGGGATAGAACTTGATGAAGTTCAGCACTTCCAAGACGCTTCTGCTGAAAAAGGCAAAGCGTTCGCCGTCGTCATAATAACCGTAGCAGCCGGGGCGTTTGAAATAATACTCGTTGTCGATGAAATAGTAGGTAACCCCGTCGGCCTCGTAGGTAAAGATGCCGCAATACTGGTTGCGCCAAGCCAAGGGAATGAAGATGCTGCCGATGAATTGGAACTTCTGTCTGTATTGCTGTTTGATGTCCGAGTACATGGGAATGATGACACGCACGTCGTACTTGCCCGTTGCGGCGAGCGCCTTGGACAGCGAACCGATAACCTCCGCCAAACCGCCCGTGGCGATAAAGGGAGCCGCTTCACTGGCAACGAACATAATCTTTTTCTTTTCAACGACCTGCACCTGGTTCATTACTTCTTCCACGACAGGATCGGGGGCAGGAGTAGCGTTCACTGTTTCCGCTTGCGTCTTTTCCACCGTTTCCACGGCTTTGACTTTGAGCTTCTTTTTTACGGGAGCTTTTTTTGCGGTTTTGGTTTTTGCAACTTCTTCACCGATTGCTTCAACGTCTTTATTTTCAATATCTGTCATATTTTCTCCTCTTGTTTGGGCGACCGACAAAAATCGCCCAAACACTTACCATATTATTATACCACACTCCAAGCTTACTTGCAATGGAGCAAAATTGTTTTTTCTTGTACTTTTCTGTCTTTTTATAACAATATTACAACATCATGCCCTTTTGCACGAAATAAGGCAGCGCTTCGCAACCCGAAAGCGTTCTTCTGTCGCGAATGACTACGTTTTTATCCGTAATGACGCAGTTGATTTTTGCGTTTTCGCCAATGACGTTGTCCTGCATTAAAATACAGTTCTCTACGACGGCGCCGCGTTCAACCTTTACCCCACGGAATAAGATGGAGTTTTTAACCGTACCGTGAATTTCACAGCCGTCCGAAATGAGCGAGTTGGAAACCTTGGCGTCGTCGCCGTATTTCGAGGGAGCGCTGTCCTTTACCTTGGTATAGATATCTCTGGCGCTGAACAGCTCGCTGCGCACGTCCTTATCCAAAAGCGCCATATTGTGCTTGAAATAGGTTGCCATGCTCTTGATGCCGCCGTAGTAGCCCGTAAACTTATAGTTGTAAACCTTCATGCTGTCGAGATTCTTCGCCAGAATATCTCTGCCGAAGCTGGTATATCCGCAAGCGATGGCGTTGGAAACGAGGTTGATGAGATAGTTGCGGTTGATGACCATTACGTTGACGTATACGTCTGCCTTGCCCTTTGCGGGGGGATTGATGCGAAGCTCGTTGACTCTGCCCTCTTTATCCGATTTCAAGGTGATATAATAATGCGTCTTAACGATGGAATGGTTGTGGGTTACCATGGTGATATCCGCACCCTTTTCCTCGTGGAAATTTAAAATGTCCTGAATGTCGAAGCGGGCAACGCCGTCGCAGTCGCAGAGCACTACGTTGTCCTCTTTTCTTCTCTGTAAAAAGCCGATGATACCCTTTAAGGCTTCTAAACGGGTATTGACCACCGTTTCATTCTGGTCGACGTAAGGGGGCAATAAAATCATACCGCCGTCCTTTCTCGCCAAATCCCATTCCTTACCGCTGCCGACGTGGTCGATTAAGGATTGGTAATTGGTCTTGGTCATCAAGCCCACCGTCGTGATGCCTGCGTTCACCATGTTGGAGAGCGCAAAATCAATCATGCGGTATCTGCCGCCGAAGGGCACGGATGCCATGGTTCTGTTGTTGGAAAGTTCGGGGATATTCTCCTCGTTCATGCTTGAAAAAATAACGCCTACTGCTGTCATAATTGTCTTTCTCCCCTTTTTCTTATTTAATATTGGACATAGCGTCGATAATCACGCCGGGTTGCACTTTTGCGCCTGCCTCTACAACGGTGTTTCTGCCGATGACCGCAATGCCGCAGCCCTTTTCGTCTAAGCCCAGCCCACTGTCCTTGGGTGCGCCCACAACGGCGTTTTCACCGATGACAACGTCCTCGTCCACGATGGAATATTCCACTCTTGCGCCCGATTTAACGACCGTACCCGCCATAATGACGGCGTCCTTGACGTATGCGCCCTCTTCCACTACGACGTTGCTTGCCAAGACGGAGTGTTCCACCTTGCCTTGAATTTCACAGCCGAGCGCAATCATGGAGTCGCTGACCTTGGCTTTTTCGCCGATATATTCGGGGGGAGCCAAGGGATTTCTCGAATGAATTTTCCAAGAATCGTCGCTCACGTCGAAGGCAGGCTCGTCCCCGAGCAGGTCCATATTGGCTTCCCAGAGGGAGAGCACGGTACCTACGTCCTTCCAGTAGCCGGTGAATTTATAGGACATCATCTTTTCGCCTGCGTTGAGCATAGCGGGCAGGATATCCTTGCCGAAGTCCTTGGAAGATTCGGGGTTCTGCTCGTCCAATTCCAAATATTTAAAGAGCTTTTCCGCCGTGAAGATATAGATGCCCATCGAAGCGAGGTTGCTCTTGGGTTTTTTGGGCTTTTCCTCAAATTCGTAAATTTCGCCGTCCTCTTTGGTGTTCAGCACGCCGAAACGGGAGGCTTCCTCGATGGGAACGGGCATACAGGCGATGGTACAGTCGGCTTTGCTGTCCTTGTGTGCCTTCAACATAGCGGCATAGTCCATTTTATAGATATGGTCGCCGCCCAGAATGAGGACGTATTCGGGATTATACATCTTCATGAAGTGCATGTTCTGATAAATTGCGTTGGCGGTGCCCTCGAACCAAGAGGATTTTACCTTACCTTGATAGGGCGAGAGAATATGCACGCCGCCGAATACACGGTCCAAATCCCAAGGTTGTCCGTTGCCGATATATTCGTTTAAAATCAACGGCTCGTACTGCGTCATGACACCGACGGTATCGATGCCCGAATTGATACAGTTGGACAGAGGAAAGTCGATAATTCTGTACTTTGCGCCAAATTCTACGGCAGGCTTGGCAATTTTTGCGGTTAAGGCGTACAATCTACTACCCTGTCCGCCTGCAAGCAGCATGGCAACACACTCTTTTTTTCTTTGCATAGTTATTTATATAACCCCCAATTAAATTTTTTATTTTGATTTTATTATTTTTAATCCGAAACCGTTTGGGTTTTGGATTTATTTTTCAGTGTAACTTTCTTACGCACCGCGTCGGAAACTTTTTCCAAATATATGCAACTGAGCTTTGGCATATGCAGTTCCAAGGAATGCTCTTTGCCGTGCGAAGGCTTCTTCACGGTTGTAAAGGTCTTCTTTTTAAAGCTGCCCGTACCGCCGTACTTTTTGTCGTCCGAACAGAAAACGACCTTGTATTTGCCCTTTTCAAGACCCAAGCGGTAATTTTCCAAATCCACGCCCGAGAAGCACAGCAGAACGACGATTTCCTTGCCCTCTTTGTTTCTTCTCTTGTAGGCGATCGTATTGGTATCCCTGTCGTCGGGCGCCAACCATTCAAAGCCGTCCCATGAATTTTCTATTTCATAGAACTGCGAATGTTCCTTGTAGAAAAAGTTGATGTCGCGAACGTAATCCGAGAGCTTTTGGTGCAATTCGTAGTCCTTTAAGAAGAACTCCAAGCCCTCTTTATAATTCCATTCCTTAAACTGACCGAACTCGTAGCCCATGAAGTTGAGCTTTTTGCCGGGGTGGGACATCATATATCCGAGGAAGGCTTTTACTCCTGCGAATTTTTCTTCGTTCGTACCGGGCATTTTATTGAGAAGCGAGCATTTCCCGTGCACGACCTCGTCGTGAGAGATGGGTAAAACATAGTTTTCCGAGAATGCATACATCATGGCAAAGGTCATTTTGTCGTGATTGTTCATTCTGAAATAAGGATTGAGCGCCTGATAGCTCAATACGTCGTTCATCCAGCCCATATTCCACTTATAATTGAAGCCCAAGCCGCCCTCGTGCGCAGGCTTGGTGACGCCCGGCCATGCGGTGGATTCCTCGGCAATCATCAATGCGTAGGGATATTGTTCAAAGACCACCGAATTTAACTTACGGAAGAGCGCAACCGCCTCTAAATTCTTGTTTTCGCCGTATTGATTGGGCACCCATTCGCCTTCTTTGCGGTCATAGTCAAGATACAGCATGGAAGCGACGGCGTCTACGCGCAGCCCGTCCACGTGGTATTTTTCAAAGAAGAACACCGCCGAGGATACGAGGAAGGAAATAATTTCCTTTCTGCCATAGTCAAAGCGTCTGGTACCCCAAGCTCTGTGCTCCATTCTGTCCCACTGCGGGCATTCGTACAGCGGTTCGCCGTCGAACTCGTACAGCCCGTGTGCGTCCTTGGGGAAGTGTGCGGGCACCCAGTCCAGGATAACGCCGATGCCCTCTTTATGGAAAGCGTCGATGAGTGCCATGAAATCCTTGGGCGTGCCCAAACGGGAAGTAACGGCAAAATAGCCCGTTACCTGATATCCCCACGAACCGTCGAAGGGATGCTCGCATACGGGCATAAATTCAACGTGCGTATAGCCCATTTCTTTGACGTATTTTACAAGCTCCACCGCCAAGTCTTTGTAGGAATAATAGTTCCCGTCCTCGTGCAATCTCCAAGAAAGTAAATTGACTTCATAGATGTTCATCGGGGCGCTGTAGCTCGGATTTTCTTTTAGTTTTTTGAAATATTCTTTATCCTGCCAATCGTAGCCGTCTAAATTGTATAATTTAGACGCGGTATCGGCGGGCGTTTCGGCATGGTATGCGTAAGGGTCGGCTTTCAATAATTTGCGTCCGTCCTTGGTATACACGCAGTATTTGTATACGTCGTATTCCTTTAAATCGGGAATAAAGGCTTCAAAGGTCTCGCCGTCAATCATCTTTTCCATAAAATGGGCGTCGTCTTTCCAACCGTTGAAATCGCCGACAACCGATACTTTTACGGCGTGCGGAGCCCAAACTCTGAAAACGTACCCATCCTTGCCGTCCCGCTCGGTTTTATGCGAGCCCATGAATTCGTACGTTTTGTAGTTTTCACCGTGGTGATAGACGTATAACGGAAAATTTTCCTTGGGGTTGTCCTGCATGTCTACTGTTGCCTCCATACGCTTTAAAATAGAGTATATTATAGTATAATAAATATATTGATACTATTATACAATATCTTTTTGCTTTTTTCAATATGATTTTTAAAATTTTTTCAATTTTTTTTCATTATTTTTCTTTTTGTGTTGTAAAAGAACAAAAAATCGGCTTTTCTCAGCCGATTTTTTGATAATTTCTTGATTTTTATTGTTTATTATACCACGCATAGTACTTTATATATTTGTAAATTAAAGTAGTTTTGATTGCATAACATAATCCGCCGTCGCTTTATTGGTAGCGATGGGAATATCGTAAACCACGGCGATGCGCAGTAGCGCCTTTACGTCAGGGTCGTGCGGTTGAGATTCCAACGGATCCCAGAAAAAGACGACGACGTCTATCTTCTTTTCTGCAATCTTCGCCCCTATTTGCTGGTCGCCACCCATAGGACCGGAGAGGTAACGCTTTACCTTCAATCCCGTGGCGTCGGAAATGAGTTTTGCCGTAGTTCCCGTACCGCAGAGGTCGAATTGAGCTAAAATTTCTTGATTTGCCAACGCCCACTGTACGATGCTGTGTTTTTTGTTGTCGTGCGCAATGAGCGCAATGGTTTTCTTCTTCAAAGTAAAATCCACCTTTTATAATTTGTAATTTTCTATTTCATTCACTATTATTGGATTATATCACACACTTTTTTATATGTCAATATTTTTAAGAAAATCCATTGACTTTTTTGAACATATGAAATATAATAATAGCGATCAAGGGATGTTGGAGAATGTCCATCTTACCTTCCTATTGTTATACAATAGGGTAAACGCCCCCCGCACTGCGAGGGGCGTATTTTTATTTTTTAGCCTAAAAAAGCACAAAAATACTCCCCCATACAAGAAAATTTGATGATTTTTGCCGCTGATACCGCCTGAAAGGCGGTAGTGTCGTCGCTCGTTGCAGTAATTTTAGCTTATACCCCTTCGCTCTCACTCGCTCCTCGCACGGAGCGAAGGAATTTTCGACTTCTTACTCGATACCACAAAAAATACCCCTTGTGAACAAGGGGTATTTTTTGTGGTGCCGCTGATCGGAGTCGAACCGATACGGGGTCTCCCCCGACAGATTTTGAGTCTGTTGCGTCTGCCAATTTCACCACAGCGGCATATCTTCAAAACATATATGATTATACTATATACGTTTTGAAAATGCAAGCAATTTTAATTCGCTTTTAGAAAAATTTTTTATTTTCTTTCGGCAATCTCATCGAGATAGCTATCGTAGTCGGTGTTCTTATCGAATTTCTTGGTGCCGTTGATTTCAATGATGCGGTTGCAAACGGTATTCATCAATTCCTGGTCGTGCGAGGTTAACAGCATACAGCCCTTGAAATGCTCCAAGCCCGTGTTGAGCGAGGTGATGGTTTCCAAGTCCAGATGGTTGGTGGGTTCGTCCATAACGAGGAAATTCCCCCCTTCCAACATCATTTTAGCTAGAATACAGCGCACCTTTTCGCCGCCGGAGAGCACTTTCGCCTGTTTCAACGCTTCTTCTCCGCTGAACAGCATTCTGCCCAGCCAACCGCGCAGATATTCCTCGTAGTGGTCCTTGGAGAACTGGGAAATCCATTCCACCAAGGTATAGTCGCAACCGTCGAAATATTCGCTGTTGTCCGTAGGGAAATACGAGCTGATGATGGTCTTACCCCATTTTACCGTGCCTGCGTCCGATTGTTCCTTGCCCATTAAGACGTCGTAGAGCATGGTAATGGCTTTGCTGTTATCCGAAACGATACCGATTTTTTCTCCACGCTGTACGGTGAAGGAGATGTTTTCAAAATATCCCTCTTTGGTCAGGTCCTCAACCATGAGAATATCGTTGCCGATTTCCCGCTCGAATTTAAAGTCGATGAACGGATATTTACGCAAGGAAGGCTTAAAGTCGTTGATGGTCAGGCGTTCCAATTCCTTTTTGCGCGAAGTGGCTTGACGGGATTTGGATGCGTTTGCCGCAAACCGTGCGATAAAGTCCTGCAATTCCTTGGCTCTCTGTTCGGCCTTTTTATTCTGCTCCTTCTGCTGGCGCGCCATCAACTGACTGGTTTGATACCAGAAATCGTAGTTGCCGACGTACATATTGATTTGACCGTAATCCACGTCGCAAATGTTCGTGCAGACCTTATTTAAGAAGTGTCTGTTGTGCGATACGATGATGATGGTGTTTTCAAAATCCATGAGGTAATTTTCCAACCAACGCACCGAAGCGATGTCCAGGTCGTTGGTAGGCTCGTCCAAAAGCAAGACGTCGGGATTGCCGAATACCGCCTGCGCCAAGAGCACCTTTACCTTCATTTTAGCGTCCAGATCGCCCATCAGGCTATAATGCAGCTCCATGGGAATTTTTAACGCCATTAAAAGCTGCTGCGCCTCGGTTTCGGCGTCGTAGCCGTTCATTTCAGCGAACTCAATCTCCAATTCGCCTGCACGGATGCCGTCCTCCTCCGAAAAATCTTCCTTACAGTAGAGCGCATCCTTTTCATCCATTACTTCCACCAGACGCTTGTGTCCGAGCATGACCGTGCGCAGTACGGTTTCATGGTCGAAAGCGTTGTGATTTTGCTGCAACACGCTCATACGCTCGCCCTTGCCCAAGGATACGTCGCCCTTGTTCGGCTCTATTTCACCCGATAAAATTTTTAAAAAGGTGGATTTCCCTGCACCGTTTGCACCGATGATGCCGTAGCAGTTCCCTTTTGTAAATTTTAAGTTGACCTCTTCAAAGAGCTTTTTCCCACCGTATTGCAAGGATACGTTATTGACCGAAAGCATTTTACACCTCTATAAATTATCTTACCGACCGATTATACCATATATTTCCCTTTTAGGCAAATAAAAACAGCCGTTTTCGCTTTGAAAAACGGCTGTTTTGCGTTTACTTATTGAACATTATCTTTTCACTGCTGAACATCTTGGAGAGCGCGAATACGCCCAAGCCGAACACGACGGCGTTGACGCCGAGGGTGATGAAAAAGCCCGCCAAATCAAAGGAGAGCGACACGACGCCGCTTAAACACATTACACCGTTTAATATAGGAATGAGATAGCCCGCCAGACCGAGACTGGGCATAAACGAGGACGCCAAGCTCAAAACCATGACCAGAATCATGATGGGCGAGGCAAAGCCCTGCGCTTCCTTCACGCTCTTGGCGAAGGTGGAAATGAGCGTCATAATGACGGTGAACAGCAGGACGTTGACGATGATGATTGCCAGAATGGCGAGATAATCGACAAATCCGTACGGGATGGCGGAAAATTCCACACCCATGAGCTTGGGCAGAGAAAAAATAAGTCCTAAGAAAGACGAGGTGGCGCTAATGAGCGACACGACCGCCAAGGCGAATACCTTTCCAAGCGCCAAATGGCTGCGCTTGACGGGCGTAACCAATAGAGTTGCTACCGTGCCGCGCTCCTTTTCGCCCGCTACCGATTCGGACGCCGTTGCCATGCAGCCGGTCAAGAGCAGAACGTTTAACAGCATGGGCAATACCATGGAGAAAATGTAGGTCGTCATATCCGACTCGGTCGCCAAATCGTAGGATTTATTGCCTGCATTGATATCAAGAATATTCGCACGGGATTCCTCTAAAGAATCCAAAATACTCATATAATAAGAATACATGACCTGCGATTGCGTAGAGATGGAATTATAATAAATTTCCACTTGTGGCGGTGCATCGACACCGTTTGGAGTATACTCCGTAAATTTTTGATAAAAATTTTGCTCGTAGACGATATAGACGGCAGCCTCTTCATTCTTAACAAGCTCTAATTTTTGCTCGTGCGTTAAACCGCTTTTGGGGTTGACGGTGACGGTAGCGCCTTCCTGCGCGCTTTCAAAGCTGCTTTCAAAGCTCTCGAACTCTACGGGGCGGTTGTCGACGTACACGGTATAGGTTTGATTTTCCGTTCCGCCGCCTTTTATCATATCCCCCATGAAATTGCCCATCAAAGAGTATACGATATACAAAAGTATACCGGGCATAAGCAGGGTTGCAAGCATACGCCGATCGCCCAAAAAGCGTTTGAGCTCCTTTTTGAATACGGTCAAAATATTTTTCATACGTCGCCCCCCTTTATACTGCGGTATAACTCGAAGAACACGTCCTCCAAGCTCTTTTGCGCGGTTACGTTATCCAGAGCGTCCTCCAATACCATTCTACCGTCGATGATGATGCCCACTCTGTCGCACAGCTTTTCTACCAAAGAGAAGATATGCGTGGAGAGCAAAACGGTCTTACCCTCGTGTTTAAGCTCTTCCAAAAAGTCGGTAACCGTCTTGGCGGTGATAACGTCCAGCCCGTTGGTCGGTTCGTCAAAAATGATAATCTTGGGGTCGTGCACGATGGAAATAACCAGGGACACCTTTTGCCTCATACCCGTAGATAAATCGCCCACACGCACCTCGGCAAAAGTATCGATGCCGAATTTTTTAAAGAGCGCGCGTTTTCTCTGCTCGCGAACGCTCGGCTCAATGCCGTGTAAATCCGAGAAAAAGTCGAAGAGGTAGTTGGGCGAGAAGAACTCCTCGAGCTTCAGTTCGCCCGTCATAAACCCGATTTGCGAACGCACGCCGTCGGGATTTTTAACCGCTGATACGCCGCCCACCAAAATATCCCCGCTATCCGGTTTGAGTAAGGTTGCAATGCTGCGCAAGGTTGTGGTTTTTCCCGCGCCGTTGG
>JAFVZP010000076.1 GCA_017508105.1 Clostridia bacterium | reverse complement strand
TTACGGCAATTCGGGCGGCGGAATGTACAACCAAAAGGGTGAGCTCGTCGGTCTGTTATTTGCAGGCTATGCAGAGGACGGGGCGCAGGGCATCAACAACGTTCTGCCCGTCAATACCGTTCGCGGTATCGCCCAAAGCATCATCGACCATTGCAGCGGAAATACCGTCGCCACCAAAAAGGTACGCCTCGGCATCACCATCCTTATGCAAGAGGTGCGGCAAATTTTCAACAGTCAAACGGGAAAATTGGGTATAGAAGAGGTCAACGTCGTCAAGGAAGTGGCGTCGGGTTCGCCTGCGTATAACCGCTTTCAGGTAGGGGACGTGCTCGTCAGCGTAACGCACGGCGGTAAGACGATTAAAATTCAACGCCAATGGCAGCTTTCCGACCTTTTGTGGCGGGTCCGCTCGGGCGATACGGTAACCTTCGTCGTCGAGCGTAACGGTTCGCAAGTATCCCTGCCCGTTACGTTCAGCAGTAATGATTTCGTCGCTGTGTCGTAAAATAAAAAGTAAAAGCAATAAAGAAAAGCTCCGATTTTCTCGGAGCTTTTTTCAGTTGTCTATCCTTATTTATTCACTTACCACGTTTTGCGGTTTTCCCTCTAAAAACGCCTTTAAATTTTGCGCCACCAGCCGTTCCAGTGCCTGTCTGGTTTCCTGCGGCAGCCATGCGGCGTGAGGGGTTATCAGGCAGTTTTTGGCTGTACGCAAAGGGGTGTGCGCTTGCATGGGCTCTTGGCTCAACACGTCCAGGCACGCGCCGGCAATTTTGCCCTCGTTCAACGCTTGTGCCAAGGCAGCCTCGTCAATTAACCCGCCCCGCGCGGTGTTAATCAGCACCGCCGTTTTTTTCATCATGGCGAGGGTGTTTTGGTTGATAATCCTGTCCGTGTCCCCGTTCAACGGGCAGTGCAGGGTTATATAATCGCTCGTTTGAAACAGCTCGTCTGCTTCCACCTGCCGATAGGGCGTATTCTCAACCTTCGAGCGGTTGCAAAAGATTACCCGCATCCCCAAAGCGTCGGCAATTTTCGCCACGCTCTTGCCGATGTTTCCAAAGCCAAAAATGCCCATGGTTTTGCCGTAAACCTCGTGCATGGGGTAGCCGTAATAGCAAAATCCTTTGGAAGTCAGCCAATCCCCGCGCTTTACCGAGGCAAAGTAATCGGGCAAGGAGCCCGCAAACGCCAGCATGAGCCCGATGGCGTGCTGCGCCACGGCGTGCGTGGAGTAATTGGGCGCGTTCGAGCAGGTCACGCCGTATTTTTTACAGGCGGCCAAATCCACGTTGTTATAGCCCGTGGCAAAAATCCCGATGAACTTCAAACGGGGCAAGCGCGCAATGACGTATTCGTCAAGCACGGTCTTATTGACCAGCACCGCCGTAGCGTCCCTGCATACGTCAATCAGCTCGTCCGGGGTTTTGGGGTTGGCGTAAACCACCTCTCCAAGCGCCTCTACGTCCTTAAAATCAATATCGCCGTCAAACGACACGGTCTGCATACCGAGTAAACAAATTTTTATCATGCTTTCATTATAGCGCACGCCGCATTCTTTTGCAAGCAATTTGAAGGCTCTGCCCCATTTTGCAGAAGGTCAAAGTTAAGCGTATACGCCGGCAGACAAAACGGGTAGAACGGGGTATTTTTCAGCCCAAAAAGAGGCATAATAAGCCTACCATGCCCACAGCCGTTACCCATCAACTCATTGCCGAGGAGGTCTATTTTCGGCTCCCAAAGGAACAAAAAGAGGAAATCTTTTCTCTGCCGCACTATTACCTCGGCGCGCAGGGGGCGGATTTGCTGTTTCTCTACCGTTTTTTCAATTTCTCGTCCGAGAATTTCGGGCGGTTTTTGCACACCACGCAGCCCTATCTATTCTTTCAGATTCTGTGCGAGGAGAGTCAAAAGAACAAGGAAGTGCGCTCCTATGCCTGCGGGCACATCACGCACTACGCGGGGGATACGGTTTTTCACCCGCACATTTACGGCAAAATGCAACGGGAGAAGGGGGGTACGCTGCTGCACCACGCCATGGAGCACGCCTACGACGGCGTGCTGTTAAAGCAGTACCGCAAGCGCAATTTGTTTTTCTACCGTCTGCCCAAGGGAACGGGAAAAAATCTATCGCTGAGCGGTATATATAATGTATACGCGCGCTACGCAAGCGAGAGCGGCTGGGGGGAGCTGTACGAGGAAGATTTTTATTCGGCAATCAAGCGATATTACACCCTTGCCGCCATTCGCATGCCCTTTCTGCGCAAAAAGCTAGCCGAACGGGCGAGCGAGCTGTTTGAGGAGAGCGTGGAGCGGGGCGTGGCGTTGATAGAGCGGTTTTTGAAAAGCGAATGCAAAGATTTGGATAAAAAAGAGTTCTCAAAACACTATTTAAACGGAAAAATAGTCTAAAAAAAATAAAAAAAGGCAAAAAACAGACAAAAAATCGATTGACAAGCCCCCGTTGGGTGTGGTACACTCTATGTACGCACCTAAAGTTAGGGGTGTAATTTTTTTGTACGGAGTTTTCGATATGGCAGTAAAAACAGCGAGAACAAAAATCACGTTCGAATGCACGGAGTGCAAGAATAGAAATTACAATTCTTTTAAGAATAAGAAGAACGATCCCGACAGATTGAACATCAATAAATACTGTCCGTTCTGCAAAAAGCATACCACGCACAAAGAAACCAAGTAATTTTTATTTGGAATTCAATTGCCTGTCAGTCTATTCAAGGACAGGAATATGAGAGGTGAAAAATGGCAAACACAAAATCCGATAAGCCCAATATTTTCGTAAGATTTGGCAGAAAAGTAAAGGAAATTTTTTCCGAACTCAAAAAGGTAACGTGGCCTTCCTTCGGTAAGGTAGTAAAGACCACCGCTGTCGTGCTCGTGCTCGTTGCAGCGTTCTTGGTGGTATTTACTGGTATGAATACCGGTTTGGGCGCATTGCTTCAACTCGTCAGCCAGTAAGGAGAAACGGACTTTAATATGGAAAACGTAGCAACCGAAAAGTTGGAATGGTATATTCTGCATACTTACTCGGAATACGAGGCGATGGTCAAGGACAGTTTGGAAAAACTGATCGAGAATAATAACTTAAAAGACCAGGTAACCGACATCAAAATTCCCATGGAGGAAGTGATGGAGGAGAAGAACGGCAAGAAAAAAATCGTCAGCCGCAAGCTCCTGCCCAGTTACGTATTCATAAAGATGATATATTCCAACCAGCTTTGGTATATGATCACCCAGACCAGGGGCGTTACCGGCTTTGTCGGCCCGCAAGGCAGACCCATTCCCATGAAAGCCGATGAAATCCGCAAAATGCGTTTGGAGGAATTCGTCTCCGACGCCGATTTCAAGGTAGGCGATACGGTCAGCATCGACGCAGGTCCCTTGGAGGGCTTTACGGGCATTATTACCAAAATCAACGACGCCGTGCAAAAGGCACGCGTCAACATTGAAATGTTCGGCAGAAGCACGGACGTGGAAGTGGAATATTTACAGATGAAAAAGGTAGACGTCGTTCTGCCCGCCGAGGAGGAGCAGGCGCTCGCCGAGGCAGCTTCGGAAGAAGAAACCAATTAACAATTATTTTTACAACGAAAGCAATCGGGCAGCTCGCCCGTTTGAAAGTGGGAGAGGGGATAAATCTCAAACCGTTCCCTTGTTAAAACCACAAAATGGAGGATATTATGGCAAAGAAGATTACTGCGGTAGTAAAATTGCAACTTCCTGCCGGTAAAGCAACACCGGCTCCCCCTGTTGGTTCCACGCTGGGCCCCTTCGGTATTAACTTACCCGGCTTCACCAAGGAATTCAACGCAAAAACGGCAAACCAACCCGGTTTGATTATTCCTGTCGTCGTTACGATTTATCAGGACCGTTCGTTCACGTTTATTTTAAAGACCCCCCCTGCACCCGTCTTGATTAAGAAAGCTCTCGGTCTCGAAACGGCAAGCGCAAAGCCCAACGTACAAAAGGTTGGTCAGCTTACCAAAGCACAGGTCGAAGAAATCGCCAAGACCAAGATGCCCGACTTGAACTGCACCTCCCTCGAAGCTGCTATGAGCATGATCAAGGGTACTGCACGCAGCATGGGCGTTACGGTGGAAGAATAATAAAGGATTGCGTGGGAGAGAGCGCGGCTCTCGTAACTACCACGAGGAGGTATTTTTAAATGGGTAAGAAGTATACAGACAGTTTGAAAAGTTTTGACGGCGCTAAGCAATACGAATTGGCTGAAGCCGTTGGCATCGTTTTAAACACCGCAAAGGCAAAATTCGACGAAACCGTTGAATTGCACATCCGTTTGGGCGTAGACCCCCGTCAGGCAGACCAACAGGTTCGTGGCGTACTCGTTCTCCCCAACGGTACCGGTAAGGACAAGAAGGTTTTGGTCATCGCCAAGGGCGACAAGGCAGACGCTGCACAGGCAGCCGGTGCCGATTACGTTGGCGCTGAAGAAATGATCGCCAAAATCCAAGGTGAAAACTGGTTCGACTTTGACGTTATCATCACCACGCCCGATATGATGGGTATGGTTGGTCGTATCGGTAAGCTGTTGGGTCCTAAGGGCTTGATGCCTAACCCCAAGAGCGGTACGGTTACCATGGACGTTGCCAAGGCTATCAAAGAAGTTAAAGCCGGTAAGGTTGAATACAGACTCGACAAAACGGCCATCATTCACTGCCCCATCGGCAAGAAGAGCTTCGGCGTAGAAAAGGTTGCCGAAAACTTCACCGCATTGATGGAAGCAGTTGTTAAGGCAAAGCCTGCAGCAGCCAAGGGTCAATACATCAAGAGCGTAACCATCGCCAGCACCATGGGTCCCGGCGTCAAGGTTGCGTACAAGGCTTAATTTTCAAAACCGCGTTAAAAACGGTTGACAAGCGTTAAACAAACAATTATAATAAACGAGTAATACCGTAGAAAGTAAGCACTGCTTTTGAGTTTAATGGTGATTTCACCGCTTACCGAGGGATTGAGTTTTTTAAAAATGTCTTTTTAAAATCCTTATGCCCTTGCGGTATGAGGATTTTTTCTCACAAACAAAGTAACGTCGGGCGTTTGGCCCTTAGGAGGTAAAAATGTCAGCAAATTTAGAGGCAAAGAAAGTAATCGTTGAAGAAATCAAGGCGAAAATTCAAGCAAGCAAGGCAGTCGTTTTGGCAAACTACAACAAATTGACCGTTTTGGAAGTTACCGCTTTGAGAAACAAGTTCAAAGCCGCAAACTGCGAATATAAGGTATATAAAAACACCTTGGTTCGCAAAGCGTTCAACGAATTGGGCGTAACCGAATTCGATAACGATTTGAACGGCACCACGGCAACCGTATTCTGCGGTGAGGAAACTTCGGGCTTGAAGGTTCTCTCCGACGAAGTCAAGGCAAACAAGGCTTTGGAAGAAAAGTTGGTTGTCAAGAGCGCTTACGTAGACCAGGCTTACGTAGATAAGGCAGGCGCAGCCGCCCTCGCAGCAATCCCCGCAAGAGAAGTATTGCTCGCAAGAATGGTTGGTTCGTTGCAGTCGTCCATCTCCAAGTTGGTATATGTATTGGACGCTATCGCAAAGAAACAGTAACCCAAAAAACAAAAAAATTATCTAATTTAAAATCATATGGAGGATTAAAAAATTATTATGGATATTCAGAAGTTTATTGAAGAAGTAAAGAGCATGACCGTTTTGGAACTCAACGATTTCGTTAAAGCATTGGAAGAAGAATTTGGCGTAAGCGCTGCTGCTCCCGTAGCTG
The DNA here is from genome assembly GCA_017508105.1 of Clostridia bacterium. Taxonomy (GTDB): domain Bacteria; phylum Bacillota; class Clostridia; order Christensenellales; family Borkfalkiaceae; genus RGIG4074. The sequence continues at coordinate 1,831 of JAFVZP010000076.1, read as the reverse complement.
TTGCAGGCGCTGCTGCTCCCGCTGCTGCCGCTGAAGAAGAAAAGACCGAGTTCAACCTCGTTCTCAAAGATTTCGGCGCTAACAAGATCGGCGTTATCAAGGTTATCCGCGAACTCACCGGTTTGGGCCTTGCAGATGCTAAGAAGATGGTTGAAAGCTTGGGTACCGTTAAAGAAAACATGCCCAAGGCTGACGCTGAAGCTGCTGTTGCTAAGCTCAAAGAAGCAGGCGCAGTTGCAGAAATGCAATAAGCTCTCAAAGAGTAAAATCATTAAAAATACCGTTTGCATACCGCAAACGGTATTTTTTATCTCAAATTTAAAAAAGGTATTGAAAGGAAACTCTCGTTCAACGCGGGCATGGGTGGGTTGTTTTGGGCATGGGTGGGGGCTTTTTGCCAAAAAGCTCCAAGGCAAAAAAGCGAGGGAAAGCTTTGGCGGAAACTTGACAAAATGCATTGTTTTATATATAATAAAGGGCGTATAAAAGGCGGCGAAAGCCGCGCTTGGGAGAAAATATGCAAGAGCAAAACCAAACCGCAACAATCCAAGAGCAGGCCCTGCCCGTTTGTGAACAAGCGCAAACGGCAGAACAGGCGCAAAACAGCCAATCGGAAGAAAAGCGTTTAAAATTATTCGGGGTAGAGGTGGTGTACCTCTGCTTTTTGGGTATTTTATTGGCGTTCATCGGCTGGGTTGCGGAAAACGCCGCCAAGCTGGTTACCACGGGGTTTATTGATTCACGCTTTCACGTCCTGCCCTTCGTGCCCGTATACGGCATCGTGGTCTTTGCCGTCTATCTGGTATTCGGCAATCCCGACGACATCGCCTTTTTCGGCCGCCGCGCGTTCAAGCAGCAAACGGTCAAAACCAAAATTCTTTCCAACGTCATTTGCCTGGCTTGCAGCTACGCCGCCGTATTTTTCGGTGAGCTCATCGTGGGCAACGCCATGGAAGCGCTCACGGGCGTACAGCTGTGGAATTACACTGCCCTGCCCCTCACCGTCACGCAGTACGCAGGTTTAATCCCCACGCTGGGCTACGGCACGGGCGCATATCTGTTGGTTAAATTTGCACTTTGGCCGTCCATTCGGCTGCTGCAAAACAAAGTCAATTATAAAATCATTCGCATCATCACGGTTATCGTCAGTTTATTTCTCATCGCCGACGAGCTGGCAATGTTCTTAAACTTTTTCATTCTGGGCGAGGGGCCGGTCTATTGGACCTGGGTCATATTCGCATAAATATCATCGCATCAATAAGATGAATCGGGAAAAAATGGAAATCAACAAGCAAAAAAATCGTACGGTGTATATAGTCATCAGTCAAACGGGCAGCATCGTATCCAAAATACTCAAAAAAATAACGGGCGCCAAGTACAATCATGCTTCCATTGCGCTGGACGCAGGGCTGATTCCCATGTACTCCTTCGCCCGAAAATATACCTATTCGCCGTTTTGGGGCGCATTCATCAAGGAGTCGCCCGATAAAGGCGCGCTCCGCCGTTTCGTCAAGGGTACGCAGGCGCAGGTCATAGCCCTCTCGGTCACCGAGGCGCAGCATCAAGCCATCGGCGAGAGATTGACGCAAATGTACGAGCAACGGGAAAAATACCATTATAATTATTTCGGGCTGTTTTTGGCGTATTTCCAAAAGCGCTATCACCCCAAGCACTGCTATTACTGCTCGGAATTCGTTCGTTCGGTCCTCGAAGGGGCGCAGGTCATTCCCTACGACTACTACGGCGAGGTGGTAAAGCCCATCGATTTTTTAAACCTGCCCGATTGCAGCGTGGTGTACGAGGGCAATTTAAAAGCCTATTACGACGGGCG
>JAFVZP010000075.1 GCA_017508105.1 Clostridia bacterium | reverse complement strand
GCCTCAGAACGCATTTTTAACCTTCCTTGGATTGGATACCCTGGCACTGAGAATGGAACGCCACAGTGAGAATGCGAAAAAGGTAGCCGAGTTCCTCTCCAAGCACCCCAAAATCGATTGGGTAAAACACGCTTCTCTGCCTGAAAACCCCTACCATGCCTTGGCTGAAAAGTATTTACCCAAGGGACAGGGCGGTATGATGAGCTTTGGCATCAAGGGCTCGGTGGAAAAGTGTGCCGCCTTTATGGAGTCGCTCAAACTGATAACGCAGGAAACACACGTTGCGGACGTGAGAAGCTGCGTTTTGCACCCTGCTTCCACCACGCACAGACAGCTGTCCGAAGCGGATATGGAAAAAGCCGGCGTACCCGCCAACCTCATTCGTCTTTCCGTGGGCATTGAAAACGCCGAGGATATTATCGCCGATTTGGCGCAGGCGCTTGAAAAAGTATAAAGAATAAAGCTTTCACTACAAAGGAGGTGACAGTATGCCTATTGTCATTGATAAGGACATTCCCGCTTATTCCATTTTAGGCAAGGAAAAAATATTCGTCATGGCAAAGGACAGGGCGTCGACGCAGGACATTCGTCCCATTGAAATTGCCATTTTGAACCTCATGCCCACCAAGGTGGAAACCGAAACGCAGTTCATGCGGCTGCTCTCCAACTCCCCGTTGCAGGTGAATATTACGCTGATACACACCCAATCGTACCGTTCCAAAAACACCGAGGCGGAGTATTTGGATAAGTTTTATAAGTCGTTTGATGAAATTAAGCACAAGCACTTCGACGGCATGATTGTAACGGGTGCGCCCGTGGAAACCATGGATTTTTCGGACGTGGTGTATTGGGACGAGCTGCGCAGGATTTTTGATTTCACCAAGACCAACGTAACCTCCACCATCTTTATCTGTTGGGGCGCTATGGCGGCGTTGAATTATTTTTACGGTATTCCAAAGCACAATTTGAAGGAAAAGCTGTTCGGCGTGTATGCGCACAGACGGGTGCTGAGCGATAAGCCCGAGCCCTTGATGCGGGGCATTTCGGACGAGTTCCATATGCCGCATTCCAGACATGCCACGGTGCTGAAAAAAGACGTGATGAAGCGCAAGGATTTGAAAATTTTGGCGTCGTCCAAAAAAGCCGGCGCCACCGTCATGGCTTCGATGGACAACAGACAGATTTTCGTGCTCGGACACATGGAATACGACAGAGATACCTTATTGAAAGAGTATGAGCGGGATTTATTGAAGGGAATGAAAATTCAAAAGCCCTTCTGTTATTTTGCCGATGAAACTTGCAAAAAGGTCAATATGAACTGGTCGTCCTCTGCCAATTTGTTCTATAACAACTGGCTCAATTATTGCGTATATCAAGTTACGCCCTATGCGTTTGAAGACGAAAATACTAAAGAATAAAAAAATTACGCCGTTCGGGTTTTGCCCGAACGGCGTTTATCGTTTGCCAAAGCTTTTACAATAAATAACAGATACTGATGAATTGCAGGACCGTGCCGATTAATACGAAGATATGCCACACGCAGTGCATGTATTTTTTCTTTTTGCCGAGCGCATAGAATAAGATGCCCACGGTGTAAAAAATACCGCCGATTAAAAGCCATACGAAGCAAGCCATGGGCACCACGGCGAGCAGCTGACTTAAAATGAACACGATCATCCAGCCCATGATGACGTAACTGATTTGACTGAATACCTTTACCGCGCGCCAATTCATATTAATGGCGTTGAAGGTGATGCCGACGACAGCCAAGCCCCATTCAATGCAAAAAATGATTTTGCCGATGGGCTGCGACCACAACGGAATGAGGCAAAACGGCGTGTAACTGCCCGCAATGAGCAAATAGATGGTGCAGTGGTCGAAAATGCGGAAGACGCGCTTTGCCGCGCCTTGGGGCAGGAAATGATAGAGCGCGCTCATGGTGTAGAGCGCAATAATCGTAAAACAGTAAATGAAGACCGCAACGTATTTATTGACGTTGGTTTGACCGTACACCAAAAATACGGAAATCAAGAGAAAAATAAGTCCCAACGCTCCGCCCACGACGTGAGAAATAGCATTGAATAATTCCTCACCCTTGCTGTATGACGGACGCACGGGTTGAGAAAATTCCTCCGCAGACGGTTGCGTTTGACGCACAATAACTTCTTGCATAAAAAGACCTCCCTTTCGGTGAAATTTCTTTCTATGCGTATTATAGCCCGTTTTTTAAAAAATTACTACCTACCCCTTTATTTTTTTATTCTCCTCTTTTTAGCCCCTTCTCTACTGCATATTTTTTTACTCTACTGTGAGTAGAATATAGCATTTTTGATACGAAAAAGCACCGTAAACGCTAAGTTTACGGTGCTTTTATAATTTTTACTGTTATAAAAGGTTTTTGTCTAATTATTCCCGTCCGTATGCTTTTGAATGACCGAGCGTAAGGACAACAGGATGTGCAGGGTGCATATTACGCCTGCAATCGCCGTTAAAATCCAAAATACCGTGTCCTGAAACTTACCCATACCAAGCTCGGTTACGATGACACCGCCCACGTTGAACAGCGTATGAATGAGCACGCAAAGCCAGAGATTATCTGTCTTTAAAAAGAGAACGGCAAACATACAGCCAATTAAAAAGGTATAGCCAAGCTGCAACAGCGTTGCGCCTACGTTTGCGCCCATGAACAGGTTTAAAAGGTGCATGCAGGAGAAGAACGCCGAGGAAAGTATAACCGAAAGGAGCACCCCATGCCTATGCTTATTGAGCTTTTTAAGAAGCACGGGAAGCGCCAAGCCTCTAAAGAACAGCTCCTCCATCAGACCTATCGAAAAGCATTTGGCGATGAAGAACCAAAGAAGATCCAACCGTTTTAAGGTTGCCGTTCCGCTGATAAGCGCCGAGAACGGAAAGTTTACGACAGCGACCAGAAAACACGGAACCGACCATAAAAGTGCCTTTGCGAAGCCTTTTAAGGGAAAGGCAAGCGAGTGGGCATAGCCGCTCGTCAGCATGGCGACGATTAAAAAGAGCGATACCGCCAAGCGAGGAAAGATTGCAGACAGGAGAAAGTGCAGCATTCTATCCTGCGACAGCTTCAGATCCGGCAACGAAAAGATGAGAATGCAGATTACGCTCAATCCAAGCGTAGCGTAAAAGAGTATGTCACGCTTGGTGCGGTTTTTCAACTTTTTCCCCTACCTTTTCAAAGTATTTATCTAGCAGGAACTTGCAAACCAAGAACCATACCACGCCCACGACGACCATGATAATTGCCGTCAGCTGCGAGGGAGAAAGGAAGTCGATACCCGAAGAGCCTCTCGCATCGTCGCGGAGATATTCGATGAAAAAGCGCCATACGCCGTAAGCGATTAAATAGATGCTTGCGGTATAGCCGTTTTTACGCTTTAACAAAAGATACATCAGCGCCGCAAAGAGCGCGAATAAGAAGAGCGCTTCAAAGAGCTGAACGGGCACGCGTTTTTCCCAAGCTCCGCCAATATACATATCGATACCGAACCACGCGTCGGTTTTTGCGCCGTAGCAGCAGCCGTCCAACAGACAGCCGATTCTGCCAAAGGCATGAGCCAACACCACGCAAGGTATAGCGAGCGAAATCATTTTATTGAATTGCGCTATGTGCGAGTTGTCTTTGAAGTAAAAATGCCCGACGACAAAGTATAACAGCAATACGCAGCCCGCACCGCCGATGAGACCGCCATAGAACGTAGCGCCTGCGCCCCATTCCCAAACGCCGGTATCCAAAAAGGCGTACCATGACTGGAACAATACCGCCGAAAGATAGCCCACGACGATACCCACAACGATTGTCATGAGTGAAAAGTTGAACACCTTAGAGGACATACCCACCTCGTCTGAATAAAAACGAAAAACGAGGATGGCGGCGATAATGCCGACCATGATGAGCATGACGTATAAATCTATGCCGAAAAAAGACACGTTGGGAAACATAAAGTTCCTCCTTAATCAAGTTGGTAAGTATTAAAAGCTATGAAAAATTATAGCAACAAGCCAAGGCTTCCTTATACGACGATGACGCCCACACCTTCCAAGACGGAGAAAATGAGAATGCCTACGATAAAGATGGGCGCGACGTATTTGATAACGACGTAGAACATCTTCTTCGCTTTGAATTTACCCGTTATTTCCACCTCTTCAGCCACAGCCGAAGGCTTGATGATATAACCGATGAAGATACAGGTCAACAAGGCTACGATGGGCATGAGAACGCTGTTGGAAATGAAATCGAAGAAGTCCAAGAACTGGAAGCCGAAAACGGTTACCTCGCTCCAAATGCTGTATCCGAACAGGGATAACAGGCCGAGCAGAATAGAGCCTGCCAATACCACCAAGCAGACCACCTTACGCTTCCATTTAAACTTATCTTCCAAGAAGGATACTACCGTTTCCATGAGCGAAATGGAAGAGGTCAGCGCCGCAAAAAATACCAAAATAAAGAAGATTGCGCCGATGATTGCGCCGCCCGTCATGCTCTCAAATACTTGGGGGAGCGTTACGAACATGAGCGAGGGTCCCTTGCCGAGCGCCGATTGGTCGCCGCCCGAAAATACGAATACGGCGGGAATAATCATCAAGCCGCTCAAGAAAGCAATGCCCGTATCAAAAATTTCAATCTGATGTACCGAGGTTTCGATATGCACGTCCTTTTTCATATACGAACCGTAGGTAATCATGATACCCATGGCAAGCGACATGGAATAGAAAAGCTGACCCATCGCCGCCAATACCGTGGTGAACGAGAACTTTTCAAAGTTGGGCGTGAGATAATACAGCACACCGTCCATTGCGTTGGGCAAGAATAAGGTATATACCCCAACAATGAGCGTGAGCAATACCAGCAAGGGCATCATGATTTTACTCACTCTTTCTACGCCCTTATTGACGCCGAGTAAAACGACCAATGCTGTCAAGCCGATAAAAATTAAAAACCATACAATGGGTTCTACGGGTTGCGTAATGAATGCGCCGAAAAAGCCGTCGGTTGCCGCATCCGCAATTCCACCCGTCACGAAGGTTGTGAGATATTTTAAAATCCAACCGCCGATAACGCAATAATAAGGCAAAATGATGATGGGTACGATTGCCGCAAGATAGCCGATAAACGTAAACCGCTTGTCGAGCTTACGGAATGCACCGATGGCGCTTACACCCGTCTTTCTGCCCAGAGCAATTTCCGCCGTCATTAAAGCGAAGCCGAAGGTCAGAGCCAAGGCAATGTAGACGAGCAGGAAAATTCCCCCGCCGTGTTGCGCCGCAATGTACGGGAAACGCCAAATGTTGCCCAATCCGACTGCCGAGCCGGCAGCTGCAAGTACAAACCCAATTTTTCCCGTAAAGCTGTTACGTTCATTGGATTGTACGGTGTTTAATTGTTCATTTTCCATAAAGTACAATTACTCCCTATTTTATTTATCTCATCTATTATTACATAAAACGCAATTTTTTTCAATCCTTTTTGACCAAAAAAATTCGTTATTTTTCCCCTTTGGGCTTTTTATTGCAAATGAAGTTGACAAAATAGAAAAAAAGCAGTATACTGATGATGTTTTTTGCGGATATGTTGGAATTGGCAGACAAGACGGACTTAGAATCCGTTGGGCGACCGTGCAGGTTCAAGTCCTGTTATCCGCACCATTAGGGGAAAATTACTATTTTTTGTCTTATTTATTATCAAAAAGACTTTTTAATTTTCCCCTAAAACATTTTTTCCCCAACATTTCCCCAACCTAATATAAGTATTTTGCCCAGCACATTTACTCTTTTCCGTACCTGCGCCGTTCGGCAAACGGCGCCATTATAAATTACCGCCTTCTTCCAGGGCGCATCCGGCGCCCGTGTTATTATAGCAAGTCGCCCCGGCGACTTCCGCTCTCCCCGGCGGAGGCGTTACGTATAGCCGTAGCCGCTTAAGAATTATTTTTTGTTTTTAAGGAAATAAAGGTCTTTATTATAATATATATTATAAAGTGAGCCT
>JAFVZP010000074.1 GCA_017508105.1 Clostridia bacterium | reverse complement strand
CTCGGCAAAGAGTCGGGGCAAATAGTGCCCCGCATCCAAGCGCAAAAATGCCGTTATAGCGGCGTAAACGCTTGTAAAAGAGAAAATTTTTTGTTATAATATTTTCTGAAATAAATAATTTTTTCGGAGAGGTATTATGGCAAAAATTCAAATGACCACCCCCATCGTCGAAATGGACGGCGATGAAATGACCAGAGTGCTCTGGCAATGGATTAAGGATATTTTAATTACTCCCTACGTCGATTTAAAGACCGAGTATTACGACTTGGGCTTGCCTAACCGCGATAAGACGGACGATCAGGTTACAATTGATTCCGCCGAGGCAAACAAGAAATACGGCGTAGCCGTCAAGTGCGCCACCATCACGCCCAACGCCCAGCGCGTTAGTGAATACAACCTCAAAAAAATGTGGAAGAGCCCCAACGGCACCATTCGCCGTATTTTAGACGGCACGGTGTTCCGCGCGCCCATTCTCTGTAAGGGCATCACGCCCTACGTTCCCGGCTGGAAAAAGCCCATCACGCTCGCCCGTCACGCCTACGGCGACATCTATAACTCGGTTGAGGAGCGCGTAGCCGAGGGCGAACAGGCTTACATCGTCGTCACCGATAAGGACGGCAACGAACTGCGCCGTCAGCTCGTACACAGCTTCCGTGACAGCGCAGGCATCGTGCAGGGCGTGCACAACGTGGATAAATCCATCACCAGCTTTGCCCGTTCGTGCTTCAACTACGCCTTGGAGCAAAAGCTCCCCATGTACTTTGCCGCCAAGGACACCATCTCCAAGACCTACGACCACCGCTTTAAAGACATCTTCAACGACTTGTACGAAGCCGAATATAAGGATAAGTTCGAAAAGGCGGGCATCTGGTTTATGTATACGCTTATCGACGACGTGGTTGCCCGTGTCGTCCGCAGCGAGGGCGGTATTTTATGGGCGTGCAAGAACTACGACGGCGACGTAATGAGCGACATGGTCGCCACCGCTTACGGCTCCTTGGGTATGATGAGCTCGGTGCTCGTATCTCCCGACGGCAATTACGAATACGAAGCCGCACACGGCACCGTTACCCGTCATTACTATAAATATTTAAAGGGCGAGGAAACCTCCACCAACTCGGTTGCAACCATCTTCGCTTGGACGGGGGCGCTGAGAAAGCGTGGGGAATTGGACGGCAACGCCGAGCTTCAATCCTTTGCCGAAAAGTTGGAGCAAGCCACAATCGCCACCATTGAAAGCGGCGAAATGACGGGCGATTTAATCCCCCTCTTCCATAGCGAGGGCATCACTCCCGTCAAGTTAAACTCCAAGGAGTTTTTATACGCCATCGCCAAGCGTTTGTAATAACCTTAAACAAAATCAAGAGGGTAAACACACAAAAGCGTTTACCCTTTTCACTTTTTTTCTGCCTGCCGCATAGTATGAAGTAAACATTACTATCGGAGGTAAACAATGTCATTTTTCTCGAATTTTCAATCGGATAAGTGCCCCGGCACCATTGCGGGCAATCCGTTGTCGGGTTTGACGGAAAAGGTCTGTATCCAGGCGGAAAAGGTTTTCGACGCCGCCATCAAACAAAACCAGCTGGAAAACTACACCATCACCTTAACCGACTTTAATCCCGAAAATCCCACTTATCCGCTCACCTTTGTCAGCGCCCGCACGGCTTCTTCGCAGGGCACCATCAGCAACTTGAACATTGAACGGCAAATGGATAGACACAGCGCCCGCGTATCGGGTACGGTTGCCATTCCCCTGCAGGTGGTCTACACGGACGCCGCAGGCGTCGAAGGCACGGCAACGGCAAGCATCAGCCTTCCGTTCGACATACTGCTGTGCGTTCCCTCGCCCTCGATTATGCCCTTCAACGTAAGCGCAATCGTTTCCGCCGTCGTACCCGAAGGCACGGGCGGTGCAGACGGTACCTTCACGGTCAACGCCTGCATTACGGTCATTTTGAAGGTATCCATGCCCGTGGAGCTCTTGGTGCCGTCCTACGGCTATTGCGCCATTCCGCCTGCACAGGAATACTCGCAGGAGGTATGCGCAGGGTTCTTTGAGCTCCCTCTCTATCCCCAAGGCGGAAACTGCCGTAAATAATAAAAAATTATACAACATATAATACGGAAGCTTTGGTAAGCAATACACAAATACATATCTCAAAACAGAATAATACCTTCCTTTTCATAAAAAACGCCGTGCAACAACGCACGGCGTAATCTTTTTTGGAGTGTAATAACCAATACGACAAACAAAGACAAAATTCGACAAAACAAGACAGAGAATATATTTGACTTTATGACGGTATTTTATAATACAATAAAATAGACGAATATTTTTACGGAGGAAAAAATTATGCAAGAACAGATACTCTATCACATCGGCGAGCTTTTAATGCTTGAAAGCGAGCTTATAGAGGACGTAAACTACGCTCGGGGAGAGCAAAATACGCTGCATCTCGTCCTAAAAACGGGGCAAAAATTGCAGCTGACAATCCAGGCGGAGTAATTTTTTTAGCGCGAAAAAAAGGTTTACAAAGCGCAAAAAAAATGATATACTTTTTTTATGAACGTTTACGCAATTTCCGATTTGCATCTTTCGGGCGCTGCCGATAAACCCATGAACGTGTTCGGCAACAACTGGGAAGGGCATTTTGAAAAAATTAAAGAGGATTGGCTTGCACGGGTCACACCCGACGACGTGGTGCTCATTGCCGGCGACATCAGCTGGGGCATGGCGCTCAGCGAGGGGCTGTACGACATACGTTCGCTGCAAGGTCTGCCGGGCAAAAAGATTTTCATTCGGGGCAATCACGACTATTGGTGGAGCGGTATTTCCAAAATCCGCCAAAGCGTACCGGACGATAGCTTTTTCTTTTTGCAAAACGACTGCGTAAAAATCGGCAAGTATATCTTCGTGGGTTCGAGGGGCTGGATTTGTCCCGACAGCAACGAATATTCCAAGGACGAGGACGAAAAAATTTACCGTCGGGAGTCCGAGCGCTTCCGCCTGGCGTTCAACGCCGTCAAAAAAATCAAAGAGGACGGGGACGAGGTCATCGCCATGATTCATTTTCCGCCCTTCACGGGTAAAAAGGAGAACACGCTCTTCAGTCAGTTGTTTGAAGAAAACGGGGTAAGCCACGTTGTCTTCGGGCACATCCACGGTTCGGTGTTCTACCCCTTGGAGAGCGAGAAAAACGGAATTGCCTACCACCTCACCTCGTGCGACAAGCTGGGCTTTCGGCTCAAAAAGATTTTATAAAACATTTTCAGCCTTGCGCCGCATTTTATCCTCATTCCGCTTGACAAAATTCTTGTAAAATGCTAAAATACTCTCAGTTGCGGTACGGGATACCGCAGTACGGTACGGAGATACCGAAAGAGAAGGCCAGCTAAGGATAAACCACCAGTGAAAAAACCTCCCTGTGTATCACCGTATACGCAGGGCTTTTTTTACGCCGTTTTCATTGTTTTATTGTAAGGAAGTAATCAGGTATGGGTAATACGGTTATCATGGATAAAAACGCCATCCGTCGTACGGTTATTCGGCTTTCGCACGAGGTGCTGGAAGGCAACTTTTCATTGGACGACGTTGTATTGGTCGGAATCAAGCGCAGGGGCGAAATGGTCGCCATGCGCATACAAAAATACCTCGCCCAACAGAGCGGGCAAGAAATTCCCTGCGCGGGCATCGACATACGCACGTTCCGCGACGACGTCAATACGGCGCAACTCCCAACGCCGAGCGAAATTCTTCCCTTTGACGTTACGGGCAAGGTCGTCATTCTGTGTGACGACGTTCTGCACACGGGCAGAAGCGTGCGTGCCGCCATCGAGGGGCTGTTCACCATAGGCAGACCGCAGGGCGTGCGCCTCTTGGTGCTCGCCGACAGAGGGGGCAGAGAGGTGCCCGTGCGTGCCGATTTCGTGGGAAAAAACATCCCTGCGGCAAAGGGCGAGCGCATACAGTTCGATATGGAAGAGCTGGGCGCCGCAGAAGACAGAGTGTATATCACCAAATTGGGCTGACGGAGGGTTGATTTTTATATGTTACATCGCAAAGATTTATTGGGGCTGTACGATTTAACCGCCGAGGAAATTCAAAGCATTTTAACCACGGCGGCACAGATGAAGGACAAGCTCCGCAGCGGAGAGAAAAATCTCTCGTTTTTAAAGGGTAAAACGGCAACCACGCTCTTTTACGAAAATTCCACCCGCACACGGGTGTCCTTTGAATTGGCAGTCAAGTATCTCGGCGCCACCTGCATCAACATTGCGGCAGGCACCTCGTCGGTCAAAAAGGGCGAAACGCTCGTGGATACGGGCGAAACGCTCGACGCCATGAAAAACGACTTTATCATCATGCGCCACCCCATGGCGGGCGCACCGCACTTTTTGTCCAAGCACGTCACCGCCAGCGTCATCAACGGCGGCGACGGCAGAAACGAGCATCCCACCCAAGCCCTCCTGGACATGTGCACCATGGCCGAGAAGTTCGGCAAAATCGAGGGGTTAAAGGTGGCGATACTGGGCGACATTTCAAATTCGAGAGTGGCAAAATCCAACCTCTTCGGCTTGCGTAAATTGGGCGCAGAGGTACGAATGTACGCTCCCCAGACGCTAATCCCCAAGGGCATTGAAAAATTGGGCGCAAAGCTCTGTAAGAGCCGGGAAGAAGCGGTTGAAGGCGCCGACGTGGTCATGGGCCTGCGCATTCAGCTGGAGCGCCAGCAGGCGGGCAGCTTCCCCTCGCTCGACGAGTATGCGCACTTCTACGGCGTGAACAGAAAAATATTCTCGCTGGCAAAACCCAACGCCCTCATCATGCACCCCGGCCCGGTCAACCGAGGCGTGGAGCTGACGGGCAGCTTAATCGACGACCAATCGAGTGTAATTTTAGACCAGGTGCTCAGCGGCGTCGCCGTGCGCATGGCAATTTTATACCTGATCACGCAATACCGCAATCGGGTATAGCAACCCCTTTAAAATTCGAAAAACAGGCAAAAGGAGATAGAATAATGTTAATTAAAAACGCAAAAATCGTCCTCCCCGAGGGCGTTTTGGACGGAGATATTTTAATACAGGACAAGAAAATCGTCAAAATTGCCGAGGAAATTTCCGTGCAGGACGATACCGTCATCGACGCTACGGGACTGTACGCCTTCCCCGGACTCATCGATATGCACGTGCATTTACGTGAACCCGGCTTTGAGTATAAAGAGGACATCGAAAGCGGCTCCAAGGCGGCGGTACACGGCGGCTTCACGCAGGTGTGCTGTATGCCTAACACCTCTCCCATTGCAGACAATAAAGCCGTCGTCGGCTACATCCGCCGTCGCGGGGAAGAGGTCAATCTGTGCAAAATCCGTCCCATCGGCGCCATCACCAAGGGCGAAAAGGGCGAACAGCTCGCCGACATCGGCGAAATGCAGGCCGAGGGCGCCGTGGCAATCTCGGACGACGGCGTATCCGTCGCCAACACCCGTCTGATGCGCCTCGCCATGGAATATGCCTCGGGCTTCAACTTAAAATGCCTCTGTCATTGCGAGGACAAATCGCTCGTAGACGGCGGCGTGGTCAACGAGGGGCTCAACTCCACGCTCACGGGCTTGAAGGGCATTCCCCGTGCCGCCGAGGACATCTTCATTGCGAGAGATATCTGTCTGGCGCAGAGCTTAAACGTCCCCGTCCACATCTGCCACGTATCCACTTACAGCGGCGTACAGCTCATTCGCAACGCCAAGGCAAGCGGCATACAGGTAACGGCAGAAACCTGCCCGCACTACTACGCCTTTACGGACGATATTATCCGAGATTTCTCTACCAATACCAAGGTCAATCCTCCCATTCGCGAGGAACAGGATAAGCAGGCACTTTTAGAGGGCTTAAAGGACGGCACCATCGACTGTATCGTCACTGACCACGCTCCCCACCACGAGAACGATAAGAACGTCGAGTACGACCTGGCGGCATTCGGCATCAGCGGCATCGAAACTTCCTTCTCGTTTGCCATCACCTATCTGTACAGAACGGGCTTTATGACGCTCAGCGAGATTGCGCAAAAAATGAGCACCAACCCCGCTAAAATTCTCAATTTAGAGGGCGGTGAGCTCAAAGAGGGCGGCGTTGCCGACATCATGCTCGCCGACATCGACAAGCAATACACGGTCGACCCCGACAAGTTCTACTCCAAGGGCAAGAATACCCCGTTTGCCGGCTATTCCTTATACGGCAGCGTAGAATACACCATCGTCGACGGACAAATCAAATATCAAGCCTAACGCCGGCTTTCAAGCAGTTAAAAGAATTTCAAGGAGAAAAATAAATGTTACTCATCGACCGTTTTATTGAAAAAATCATCGCCATGCAAAACCCCACCTGCGTGGGCTTGGACACTATCGTGGACTATCTCCCCGCCGAAATGCAGGAAAAAATCACCGACAACACCACGGCAGCCGAACAAATTTTAGAGTTTAACAAAAAGATTATCGACAGCGTCTGCGACGTCGTTCCCTCGGTAAAAATCCAAATCGCCTGCTATGAAATGTACGGCGCTGCAGGCATCGCCTGCTTTGAACAAACGGCGAACTACGCCAAAGAAAAGGGCTTGTTCGTCATTGCGGACGGCAAGCGCAACGACATCGGCAACACGGCAGGCTTCTACGCACAGGCGTTTTTAGGCAAAAAAGCCACCTGCGCCGTGGACTTTTTAACCGTCAACGGCTATCTCGGCACGGACGGCATTGCGCCCTTCACGGCGGAATGTAAGGCTTCCGACAAGGGCTTGTTTGCGTTGGTTAAGACGTCCAACCCCTCGTCGGGCGAGCTGCAAAATTTAAAGCTGGAAAACGGTCAAACCGTGTACGAATATATGGGCGGTCTGGTTGAAAAATGGGGCGCAGAGCTCGTCGGCGCATACGGCTATTCGTCGGTCGGCGCGGTCGTGGGTGCCACGCATCCCGCCGAAGCGGCAAACCTGCGCCAACGCTTGCCCGGCGTATTCTTCCTCATTCCCGGCTACGGCGCGCAGGGCGGCAACGCCGAAATGCTCAAATGCTGTTTCGATAAAAACGGCCTGGGCGGTGTGGTCAACAACTCCCGCGGTATCTTATGCGCCTATAAAAAATTGGGCGGAGCTTACTACGACGCCGCACGTCAAGCCTGTGTGGACATGCAAAAAGACTTATCCGACACCATCGGTAAAATGGGCAAATAAATTGCCTTACGCCCGCTCGGCCAAGCTCGTCGGCGGGCAACGTTAAAAAGGAGAAAAATAGTTTGAAAGAAGTTTTAGCCACCGTTTTGGAAAATAAACGCATTGCCGAGAATATTCAATCGCTCACCTTTTCCACGGGCGAGGTCATTCCCGTGCGCGCTGGGCAATTTTTAAATATTTCTACGGGTAACGGCGTTCATCTGCTCCGCCGTCCCATTGCCGTATGCAAGGCCGAAGGGGAGAATATCACCATTTGCTTTCAGTTAAAAGGTGAGGGAACGCATCAGCTCGCCCTCGTCCCCGCGGGCGCAAAGCTGAGTGTGCTTTTGCCCCTCGGTAACGGCTTTTTCGTCAAAGAAAGCGAACAAAAAGTTGCACTCGTCGCCGGCGGCGTGGGCATCTTTCCCATCATCTCCGTTATTTGGGAATACGCCCCCAAGGGCAAGCAAATTCATTCGTATATCGGTTTTAGAAACCGTTCGGCAATCTGTTGCCTGGACGAGCTGGAAAAATCCACCGCCCTCACCGTCACCACTGACGACGGCAGCTACGGCCTGCATATGAATGCGGTTCAGGCATTCGTTGCGGACATGGATAGGGGCAACGTGCCCGACGTGGTGCTTTCCTGCGGTCCTACGCCCATGCTCAGAGCCTTGCAGGCGGCAATGCAGCAAAGGGATATTCCCTGCTACGTGTCCTTAGAGGAGCGTATGGGCTGCGGCATCGGCGCTTGTCTGGTATGCGTATGCAACCAAACAAACGGCACCCATGCCCGTGTTTGCAAGGACGGACCGGTGTTCAACGCCAAAGACGTGCAATTATAAGGAGAAAAAAGGTTATGGCAAACTTATCGGTTGAATTATGCGGTGTAAACCTCAAAAATCCCGTCATCGGCGCTTCGGGTACGGTGGGCTTCGGCAGAGAGTTCGATGAAATTTACGACATCTCCGTCTTAGGCGGCATCTCCACCAAGGGCTTGACGTTAGAGCCCCGTTTGGGCAATCCCGTGCCCCGTATCGCCGAAAGCAGAGGGGTAATTTTAAACGCCGTCGGCTTACAGAACCCCGGCGTGGATAGCTTCATTGAAAAAGATTTAGGCTGGTTGAAGTCCAAAAACGTCGCCATCATCGCCAACGTCGCAGGCAGAACGCTTGAAGACTACGCTCAGATCTGCGCCAAGCTGGACGGCTTGGTGGATATGATAGAGCTCAACATCTCCTGCCCCAACGTGCGTGCGGGCGGTATGGCGCTGGGCATCAAGCCCGAAAACGTCTTTGAAGTGAGTAAAATCACCAAAGCGCAGCTCAAAAAAACGCCCTTAATGGTCAAGCTTTCCCCCAACGTCGAGAGCATTGCCACCAACGCCCGTGCGGCACAAGAGGGCGGCGCCGACTGTATCTCGCTCATTAACACTTTGACGGGTATGGCAATCGACATTGAACGCAGAAAGCCCATCATCGCCAACAACACGGGCGGTGTTTCTGGTGCAGGCGTCAAGCCCATTGCGGTGCGAATGGTCTACGAAGCGGCGCACGCCGTTTCCATTCCCGTTGTGGGCATGGGTGGCATCACTTGCGCCGAGGACGCATTGGAATTTATCATGGCGGGTGCCACGGCGGTACAGGTGGGCACGGCAAACTTTACCGACACCATGGCAATGCCCAAAATTATTCAGGGCTTAAACGCCTGGTGCGATAAGCACGGCGTAAAAAACCTCGCCGAACTGCGTGACACGTTAATTTTAAATTAATTTTAAAAAATCATTTAAGGAGATATACAATGACTTACAAGCAGGAATTTATCAAGTTCATGGTACAAAACGGCGTACTTCGCTTTGGCGAATTTACCTTAAAAAGCGGTAGAATTGCGCCCTACTTCATCAATACGGGAAACTATAAAACGGGCACCCAGCTTGCCAAGCTCGGCGAATATTACGCCAACTGCATCGTGGAAAACGGCATTGAAGGGCAAACGCTCGTAGGCCCTGCCTACAAGGGCATTCCCTTGGCGGTTACCACCGCCGTTGCGTTGGCGAACAACCACCAAAAGGATTTGAATTACTGTTTCGACAGAAAGGAAGTCAAGGACCACGGCGAGGGCGGATTGTTTGTCGGCAAACAGCTCACCGACGGCGAAAAGGTTATTCTCATTGAGGACGTCATGACTTCGGGCAAGGCGCTTCGGGAAATGCTGCCCAAATTAGAGCAGACCGCCAAGGTGGAAGTTGCGGGCATGGTTATCTCGGTTGACCGTATGGAGAGAGGATTGCAGAGCGAGCTGCCCGCCGTACAGGAAGTGTATAAGGAATTCGGCGTGAAGGTCTATTCCATCGTCAATATGAACGACATCATCGAGGCAATCGAGGACGGCGTTATTGAGGGTAAGGAATATTTAGACGCTATGCGCGCGTACAGAGCAACCTACGGCGTAGAAGCGTAAAAAATATTACTATTGACTGCAACGCAGCAATATGATATAATATAGCTACAAATAAATAAGGAGATTTAATCATGTTAAATTGTTTATTGACCGTCGATTTGGGCTTGATTATCGGCTTGGTGATCGGTGCAATCGCAATCATTGCCGTTATTGCGCTGGTGTCCTTCTTTATCGGTACGTACAACGGCTTGATTCAGGTGAAAAATCTCGTGGAAGAGGCTTGGGCAACCATTGACGTACAGCTGAAAAAGCGTTACGACTTAATTCCCAATCTCGTAGAAACGGTAAAGGGCTACGCTGCGCACGAAAGCAAGACCTTGGAGAGCGTAATCGCCGCAAGAAACCTTGCAATGACCGCCTCGGGCGATGCGAAAATGGCGGCGGAAAACGCTTTAAGCGGAACCTTGAAATCGCTGTTTGCCTTGCAGGAAAGCTATCCCGATTTAAAGGCAAACGTCAACTTTATGGACTTGCAGAATCAGTTAAAGCTCATCGAAAACGAAATTGCGTCCGCGCGCAGATACTATAACGGAACGGTAAAGAGCTTTAACGATAAAATTGAAATGTTCCCTTCCAATCTCGTTGCGAGCATGATGAAGTTCACCAAGCGCGCATACTTTGAATTGGATAGCGAGGAAGAAAGAAAAAACGTAAAAGTTCAATTTTAAGGAATAAACGTATGAAAATCAGCAAAAGCGTATTTGCGCTATTATCCCTCGTATGGATAACGTTATTTGCGTTTGCGTTTATCGTATGGGCGGAGCTATCTCCGCCCGTTTTATTACTGACGGCAAGCGCAGAGGACTGGGATGATTGGGAAGATGAAGAGGACGACTTCGGGGCGTATACCTATGATATTACGGCCTTTGACGTATATATGGACGTTTCCAAGGACCGCGTCGTGCAGGTGAAAGAAATTATTACCGTATATTTTACCGGCTATAATTCACACGGCATCATTCGCGATTTGCCCTTGGACAGCGGGGTAAGATACGAAAAATTCACGGCAACTTGCGATAACTCGGATTTTGACTATTATTCTCAAACGGACGACAGCTCCTTTTTTTCGGTATATTTGCGTGGCGACGGCGTCGTAACCGGACAGACGAGAACGTATACGTTAAGCTATACCATGTCCGTACCCAAGCTGTCCGAGAACGGGTATTTGCCCTTGGACGTCATCGGTTACGGCTGGCAAACGGACATCAAAAACGTAACCGCCCACATCACCTTACCGCAAAGCCCCTTGGAATATGAAGTATATTCGGGGTATTACGGCACGCAAGCAAACCAATATGCGCAGGCTTTGGCGGACGGCAACGCCATCACGGTTACGGCACCCCATCTCCCGAAAGGGATAGACGGCAACGCCGCCGGTATTACGCTGCATTTACGCTTTGACGCCAACCTTTTGGGTGAAAACTTCGATTGGGCAATCCTAATCGCTCTCACAATAGCGCTGCTGCTCATTGGCGCTACCACCGTTTCCCGTGTGTTGGTCTGCCAGCCGCATTTGTTGACCCCCACGGTCAACTTCACGGCGCCCGAGGAAATGGACCCTCTGCGTATGGGACGACTGATTGACAACACCGTCGACAGCGAGGACATCGGTGCGCTGGTATTTTGGCTTGCCGAGCAGGGGTATTTGACCATTGACCTGACCTTTGAACACGACCCGTTGCTGCGCAAGACAAATAAACCCTTGCCGAGCAATGCGCCCGAATATCAGCGGTGGATGTATAACGGTCTGTTTCAAAACGCAAGCGAGGTGCGCGTTTCCGACTTAAAGGATAAATTTTATACAACGGCAGACAAAGTCCGTATGGGTGTACCGGGGATAGAAGGGGGCATATACCAAGCAAAGACGGTAGCCATGCCCGTGATTTTTGCCATTTTTACCGTCATTGCCTGCGGGCTGTTCTCCTTTATTTTTTCCAAGAGAATTCTTTGGGATTATTTCTATTGGCTTACCCCTGCGGTGGCGTGCGCGTCCTTTATCGTCGCCGCTGTCGGCGCATTTCTCTCCATGCAGTACGAATTCAAATGGAAAGAGGGCGCGCAAAAGTTTTCAAAATATTTCAGCCTTGTCCTAGGCGGCGCGTTGGGGCTCCTTGCCTTTGTAATTCCCAGCGCAACCTTCGACGGTTGGAACACTCTTTTACTGAGTATAGCTTCTTCGGTTGCGGGCTGTATTTGCGGCAGCGGCATTTGCCGTACGAAGAAATACGTCGATACGCTCGGTCAAATCGTCGGGTTTAAAAACTTCATTTTGTATACGGAAAAGGATAAAATAAAATTCATGTTGGAAGAAAAGCCGGAATTATACTATCATATCCTGCCGTATGCGCAGGTTTTGGGCGTCAGCAACGAATGGACGGATAAATTCAAGGGCCTTGCGGCGTCCGCTCCGTCCTACGTATATTATCACGGCGATATTTTGGATTATATGATATGGAGCTCGCTCTTTAACTCCATGAACGCCAACGTATCCGCAAATATGGTATCCCGTCCGTCCAAATCGGGCGGTGGCGTCAACGGCGGCGGCTTTGGCGGCGGGTTCGGTGGCGGCGGCTTTGGCGGCGGCGGTGGCAGAGGCTGTTAAAACTAAATAATACGTATAAAACCCATCGGTCAAACCGATGGGTTTTTTCAGGCATGGGTGGGCTTAAAATCAGTTTCTCACACCTAAAATATGAATACCTCTCGCCCGTTCAAAGGTATAGGATGAAAGGGGACGCATATAGGCGTCGAAGGTGTGCGCGGCAACGTAAATTTGCCGTCCGTTCACGCCCACCACCACGGGGGAGTGGTAAAAGTCCCCCGTTTCCCGTCCCAGCTGTACAACGTCGCCCACCTCTAATCGGTTCAACGGCACCTCCTCGGCAAAGGGTCCTGCGCCCTCGTTTGAGGTTAAGAAGTTGTATAAATACTCCACCCCCGTCCAAGAGGGCGTTCGCTCGTTCAGCGTGCGGTAAAACCAGCCAAAGACGGGCGTATAATTCATGACCTTTGCTCCTGCGTATATACATTGAGAGGCAAAGTTGGTGCAATCACCGCCGAGGCGGTCGAAGTTATAAAAATTGGGATTGCGCTCAAACGCCCAGCGTTTGGCGTAGGCAAGCGCGGCGGCGCGGTCGTAGGGAATTGTCGGCATAATACAGTATACGTTTGGTCAATTGCGGTTGGTGCTGAATTTGAAATTATTTTTCCGCTCCTACTTGCAAGGAACTATAAGTTGTGTTATAATACAAAAAAGGAGGGCGTTATGCAAGAAATTTTACAGGTTAAAAATGCAGTTAAACAGTTTGGAAAGGGCTTGGCTGGCGTAAAGGCGTTGGACGACGTTTCTTTCTCTATACAAAAAGGCGAGTTCGTTGCGGTCATGGGTGCATCCGGCTCGGGTAAAAGTACTCTTTTGAACGCCATATCCACCATTGAACCGCTGACCGCAGGCGAAATAAAAATTGAAGGGCAAAGTTTTTCTTCTTTAAAGGAGAAGGAGCTCTCTGCTTTCCGTCGCAATAAACTGGGGTTTATTTTTCAAGAATACAATCTTTTAGACTCTTTGACGGTAGAGGAAAACATCGTATTACCCTTAAATCTGCAAAAAGTTGATATAAAAACGACCGAAGAATCGTTAAACCGTGTGGCAACGGCGTTGGGTGTTGCCGATCAGCTTTCGAAATTCCCCTACGAGCTTTCGGGCGGTCAACGTCAACGCGTAGCGTGCGCCCGCGCGGTCATCACCAACCCTGCACTTATCCTTGCGGACGAGCCGACGGGGGCGTTGGACTCCAAAAATTCCCGCATTCTCATGGAGCAGTTCGTCTTTATGAATCAGTCCTTTGAGTCCACCATTTTAATGGTCACGCACGACGCGGCCATGGCGTCGTATGCAAGCCGTATTCTGTTCTTACGGGACGGAAAAATTTTCAGCGAACTGTTGCGTGGACAAAAGGATAAAAAGGATTTTTACCAAGAAATTCTCGCCGTAATGTCTGAGTTGGGAGGGGAAACGGATGCTGTTTAAGCTTGCCTTTCGCAACGTCAAACGGCAAATCGGCAATTATTTAATTTATTTTATAACCGTTTCCTTAACCGTTGCGCTTATTTTTTCTATCAATAATATGATATTCAGCGACGTCATTCGTTTAACGGCGGAAAGCCTTGGCTCGGCGTTTGAAACAAGTACGAGGGCGCTGCTCTTCATGCTTTCGGGCTTTTTAAGCGTAGTCATCGCCTTTGTTTTGGGCTACGCCACGTCCTTTTTGTTGAGTCGGCGAAAAAAAGAGTTCGGCTTATACCTCACCATGGGCATGACCAGGGGGAATATCGTAACCATATTCGCCGGCGAAACCGCCGTTAATTTCCTGTTATCCTTGGGCATGGGTATATTTTTGGGAATGGGCTTCTTTCAGGCAATCGTCGCCGTTTTCTCCGATTTTTTATTGATGGACTACGTTTTTAACGGGTATTCCTTGTCGGGTACGCTGATTACGGTCATACTGGTGTGCGCTATCTTTTTGCTCTCCTCGGTTTTTTCAATGCTCTATCTGGGAATTGCAAAAATTTCCCATTTATTGCAGGGTGAAAAGTCGGTGGAAAAAACCGTAAAAAACCCCGCAAAATGGTTTGTGGTCGCTATCGTATCCTTGGCAATTTTAATTGTCTCCGTAACGCTGATATGCATATTACTGTTCGGTGAAAACGTGGGCGGGAATGCAGGGCTCATTTGTGGCATGGGTGCGCTCAGTGCCCTTGCTATCCTTGTTTTTTATCTCAGCCTTACAAAGTGTATTATTCCCTTGCTGTTAAAGCGCAAGCAATTCGCCTCGCGCGGTACGAATACCTTTACGCTCCGTCTTATTTCGGGTAGGCTGAGCGCAAATTCCTTCATGACGGGCATCATTGCGCTTCTGCTTTCGCTGGCGGTAATCGGAACCAATATCTTTTCAACGCAGGTAGCGGCGCAGGTGGAGAGCTACAGACAACACCACGCTTACGACTGTCTGCTGTCCCATCAAGGTTATACGCTGGAGCAAACGGATATAGCGCAGATGATAAGCCAATTGGAAAAACACAGCGACGTAAAAGAATACTGCCACTATTTTGTATACGAATCCGAGGAGCGTACGCTCAACCCCCTCGTTAATCCCATGTACGCCGATGAGGATAAATTCATAAAAGAAAGCGATTACCGTAAGCTATGCGCCATGCTGGGCAGACGGGCAATGGACTTAAACGGCGGATTTTTGGTTATTCCCTGCGACCTGTATACCTATTGGAACGGGTTCCCTGCCCAAAACTTTTCAAACGCTACGTTGCAGTTAAACGGCGTAACTTATCCTTGCACGGGCGTGGTGGAGGTGCAGGAAAATATGGCGAACGTATATATGGGGCAGGTGATTGCCGTTGTGCCCGACGAGGCAATCTCGCAGGAGTTAAGCATAATCCAGACGACGTTTGCGGCTAATTTCAAGCTTTTCGCGTTTGACAGAGAGAGGGTGTCTCAAACCTTGATGGAGTTTAGTGGGGATTATGGCTTTAGCAATTTTTATGTAAAAGAAGACGTGCCGTCCTACGTATTTTCAACGGGTGCTCCCATCTTTTTAATTTTGTTGTTCGTATCCGCCGTGCTTGCATTGTTATCCATGGCTGTGCTTGCATTAAAATCCATGTCCATGATTTCCGAGGATAAAGCCAAGTATAAAATTCTTTGGCGCTTGGGTGCAGATAAAAAAACGGTGGGCAAAACGTTGTTCTTCCAGCTATTTTTCTTCTTTTTCGCGCCCTTGGCAATGCCCGTTTTGTTGAATGTGCCGTTGGGGTTTATCTGTACGGGCATGGCGGCTTTAATTCAAGGCAAAGGCATTACGCTCTCCATCATAGTGGGAGAGCTGGCAAAAGTAACCGGCGCGCTGCTCGCCCTGTATGCACTGTATTTCGTCGTCACCTATCTCTTGGCTTTGCTGGACGTTAAAAGAAGCGTACATAGCGCAGAATAAAACCAAAAATAAAAAAACCGCCACCAAGACGCTCGTCGTTCGGAAGGACAGTTTTGCAAGAATACGGTATATTTCGCAAGAGATATGCCGTATTCTTGCATTTTTAGTTTTTACGCGGTTCTACGGATTTCTTCCATCAATTCAATCAATTCCTTTTCATCGGGAATGTCAATCAGTCCGACGGCGGTAAAGTAAACATCAAGTTTTACGCGTTTTCTT
>JAFVZP010000073.1 GCA_017508105.1 Clostridia bacterium | reverse complement strand
CGTTATGTCTTTGCCAACGGTTTTGCCTTTATCCGTTAATATCAGCGCACTTTGGTATCTTTTTGCCGCCGTGCTCTGACAGTAAATATATCCTTCGCTTTCCAAGTGTTTGATCGCTCTCGATATATTCGCCTTGTCTTCTCCGCATAAATCACAAAGCTCTTTTGCGGTTAAAGAATCGGCTTTATATAAATAATATAAACAAGAAACGTGCGAGCTTTTTAAATTATACTCGGACATTTCCCCCGTCTTTATCTTGTAGATGCATCTACTTGCCTTGGCTATTAAAACGGTAAACATTTCGAAACGTGATTCCATAAAAACCTTCACTTGTTGTAATCACAACAGGAGTATTATAACAAAAAACTTGTTGTAATGTCAACAAGTTTTGGGCTGTTATTAAAATTTTAATATTTTTTTATTATGCTTTTCCCATAATTAAGCGGCGTGATATAAAATCCGCAAGAAAAAGAGGGAAAAATTTCCCTCTTTTTATTCGTCGTCCTCGAAGCATCTATCCTTGTCGTCAGAGTGGGGCGTGCCGTCGTGGGATTGATAACAAGCGTTCTTTTTTTGCGGCGGCGTTTTGGGGGCGCTGCGCACCTCGACCAAGACGGTGTCTTCACCGATTTTTACGATATTGCGCAGATCAATGAACATTCCGGGACGGAAAAATCCCCTACCGCCCGGGACTACGACGCCCAGAACCTTCCCCTCGGGAAAGGTGAACACAATATCGCTGACCCGACCCAATTTTCTGCCGTCCTTTAAATTGACGACTTCCTTTTGTTTGAGTTGACAAAAGCTGGTTTCGATATTTTTTTCCATACCTTTATTATATGCGCAAATGCGCAAGCGTGTGAAAATAAAGGACGAAATTTTATTTCTTATTTTTAGCCCGTTTGAGGGAAGCGGCGTGCGCACAGCCCTGACAGCCGCCGCTGCAACCGCAGCCGCAGCCCGAAGATTTACCGCCGATGCGTTTATAAACCGAATATCCGATTACGCCGGCTACGAATGCGACTGATAAAATAATAATGAAAATATCAAGAATGGTCATAATGAATTTATACTGCCTTATGTTTACGGTTATACAATATAATTGCCAAGGCAACCAAAGCTGCCGCTGCCAACCACAGGAACACCGTCCACCACCAAGTGCCGACCGTGTAGACGACGGCGCCCACAACGTAGGACGTAGCCAACCAAAAGACAAGCGTCCAAGAAAAGGTCTTTTTATCGGGAAGCTCGGCCCTTGCCGCCGCTACCGCCGCAAAACAGGGAACGGTGGTCATATTGAAAGCAATGAACGAAATGAGTGCGGGAACGGTTGCGCCCGTTACCTCAACCATGGTCAAAACGTAGCTGACGCCCGATTCGTCCTCGGTCAATGCGGCGCCGAGAATGCAGGCGGACAGCGTACCGAAGGTGGCGATGACGTCCTCTTTGGCGATTAAACCGCACAGAGCGGCAACGCCGAATACCCAGCCCCAAGCGCCAAGCTGGGCACCAAAGCCCAAGGGTGTGAAGAGCGGTTGAATGAACTGGCCCAAGCTTGAGAGCATGGATGTAGAAATGTCGTCGGTCATCTGCCAGTTCCAAGAGAAGTTGGTTAAAAACCAAACCACGATGGTAGAGGCTAAAATGACGGTGAACGCCTTTTCGATGAAGTGCTTTGCTTTATCCCAAAGGTGAATCATTAAGGACTTGAATTGAGGCAAGTGATAGGCGGGTAATTCCATGATGAAGGGCGGAAGCTCCCCACGCATGGTGGTGTTGCGCATGATGAGAACGGTGACAATGGCGGTAACCACGCCCAGGATATACATACTGAACGTGATAATATCGGCAAAGCCCACCGTGGATTGCGCGATGGCGCCTGCGATTGCCGTTAAAATGGGCAATTTTGCGCCGCACGAGAAGAAGGGAATGACCCGAATGGTGGCGGTGCGTTCCTTATCGTCCGCCAAGGTGCGGGTGTTGACCATGGCGGGAATGGAACAGCCAAAGCCCATAATCATGGGCATGAACGCCCGACCCGAAAGACCGAATTTACTGAAAAATCTGTCCAGAATAAAGGCGATACGCGCCATATATCCGCTGTCCTCCAGAATGGAGAACAAGAGGAATAATATTAAAATTTGCGGCAAAAACGAGAGAACGGCGCTCAACCCGCCCAAAATACCGTCGTTAATCAGGCTGATTGCCCAAGGCGAGATACCCATGCCCGAAATTAACGAGGAAATGGCGGAGGTAATACTGCCGACAACGACGTCGTTCCAGAAATTAAAGATGATTACGCCCGGGGAATTGATGGCACCCATGCCCAAGACGCCTTCCATAACCGTCCCTTCAAAAGGTATGAAGGTGTCGGGAATGAATATACCTAAAAAGAGAAAATCCTCAGCAAAGGTGAGATGAAAAATAGAGAATAAAACGGCAAGAAAGATGGGAATGCCGAACAGGCGGTGGGTTAAAATTTTATCCGCTTTGTCGCTGACGGTGAGCCCTTCCTGATTTTTTCTGCTGAGCGTGGGAGAAAAGTTTTTGGTGATAAAGTTATACCGCGCGTCAGCGATCAACGCTTCAAAATCGTCGCCAAAGGTATCATCCGAAAAAGTTGCTTCAAATTCACGCACCATTTTGACAGTAGAAGGGTGCATGGCTATCTCCAGCTCGTCCCCTTCGATAATTTTAACGGCGTGGAATAAGGGCGAATCCACGCCCTGTGCGTCCAAAGCAATTTTTACGTCGCCAATGAGGTGCGCCAACGCCGTATTCTTTAATACCGTGCTGCCCGATCTCGGTTGTCTGGCGGCTGTATAAGCGCGCTCCATCAACGCTTCCGTGCCCTGTTCCTTTAACGCCGAAACGGATACGACGGGTACGCCGATGGCACGCTCCAACGCCTGAGCGTCGATTCTGTCCCCTGCTTTTTCCAAGACGTCGGACATATTGAGCGCCACAATGACGGGTACGTCAATTTCCAAAATTTGTGTGGTGAGGTATAAGTTCCGCTCCAAATTGGTTACGTCCACGATATTGATAACGCAGTCAGGTTTTTCATCCAGAATAAAGTTTCGGGAAATAACCTCCTCGGGCGTATAGGGCGAAAGCGAATAGATGCCCGGTAAATCGACGATTTGCACCTCTTCTGCCAATTTTTTATATGTACCCTCTCGCTTATCCACCGTTACCCCCGGCCAGTTGCCGACGTGGGCGGTGCTGCCCGTCAGGGCGTTGAACAGCGTGGTTTTACCGCAGTTGGGATTGCCGACCAATGCAAAATTCATATTACCTCGTTACCTCCATGAGAATGCACTGCGCCTCGCTCTTTCGAAGCGTGAGCTCGTATCCACGGAGCGTTACCTCGATAGGGTCGCCCAAGGGAGCAACCTTTCTTAAAAAGATGGACGTGTTGGGCGTAACACCCATATCGAAGAGCCGACGCTTGATTTTGCCTTCCGCGCTAATCTTCTTGACTACGCCCCTTTCGCCAATGGAAAACTCGTTTAAATATTTGTCCATAAACCTTCCTTTTTACTGCCTTGATTAAAAGTTTGCCTTGTGCAACTTTTATAGCTATACTATAATATATTCGACAGAATTTGTCAAATGTTTTCTGTGGCTAATTTTTAAAAATTTAATTTTATGAGAGAAAATACATATTGGGAAAGGAGCGACGAATGACGGCCTTGGTAAAGAACCTGTCGATTTGCACGCCGACGAAGGTGAGAGCCGATTGACCGCTGCGGCGCATGGCGTAACGGATTAGGACGGCGGCGGTGAGGGCGAGATCCAAAGCGATATACACACCGGCAAAGACGGCAACAAGAGTGAGGAGCTTTTGCGGAATTTTATTGAGAAGGCGCATGATAAAGGGATATAAATAACGTATGATGAGCAGACCGCCGATGCCCCAGAAAATCATATAGGGAACGGTGGTTCTGCCGTTGATGTTTAAAAACATTCCCCTATAATCCCATGAGCGGGTATGAAAAATAAGCTCCTCTGCCCACGAGAGCGCGTATTCTGCCACGCCGCCCAAAAGCGCGCCGAAAAAAAAGAGCGCAAAGGGATTTTTAACGCGGTGCAGACAGACGATCATGAGCGCGAAGCCCGAACCGTAAACGAAGTTGAAGGGAGAAATGAAGCTGGCGTTGCGAGGCTCGAACTTGCCCGTTACAAACCAGACGAACGCCGTTTCCCAGACGGTGCCCAAAAGCCCCGCCAGGAGATAACAAAAGACCAACCGTGAATAGGTTAGGCGGTAAAGCTCTTTTTCTTTTTGTGCTTGGTCTCGGGCATGGTGCCCCCTTTTTTGCCTTGACATTGATATTACTCCGTTTTTTCGCAGTATGCGCCAAAGCAAAAAAAATATCCACCCGTTATACGGATGGATATTGAAGCTTATTATTTTAATTTAATTGAACAATCTCTTCAACAAGCCGGCAAAGCCTGCGCCGTGACGGGCTTCGTCCTTTGCCATTTCGTGTACGGTATCGTGAATAGCGTCGTAGCCGAGCTGTTTTGCACGCTTTGCCAATTCCAACTTGCCCGAGCAAGCGCCCGTTTCGGCAGCCACTCTCAATTCCAGGTTCTTTTTGGTGGAATTGGTTACCACTTCACCGAGAAGCTCGGCAAACTTAGCTGCGTGTTCAGCTTCTTCAAAAGCGTATCTCTTGTAGGCTTCGGCAACTTCGGGATAGCCTTCTCTTTCAGCTACTCTCGACATGGCGAGATACATACCCACTTCGGTGCATTCGCCCATGAAGTTGTCGCGGAGACCTTGCATAACTTCGGCATCCTCTACCACGCCGTCGCCAACGTGATGCTCGCAAGCAAAGGCAGGTGCGCCCTCGCTCTCTTCAATGGGAACGAACTTCTTTGCCTTACATACAGGGCAAACCTCTACGCCGTCCTCTACTACTTCGCCACAAATTGCACATCTTTTCATATTATTTATTTCTCCTTTTGGGTTGTTTTTATCTTTGTGATTCTATATTATCATAAATAGGATTGAGTGTCAATAAAAATAACGTACTTTTTTAAAAAAATTTTAAGAAAAATTACATTTTTTCGGGAATGCCGATGCCGAGGAGGGAAAGCGCATTGGTGAGCGTCTGTTTGGTGGCTTGGGTGAGGGCGAGGCGGAAGTTTTTGACGTTTTCCGTTTGCGCGGTTAAAATTTTGCAGTTGAAATAGAATTTATTGAATTTTTGGGCGATATCCACGCACAGACGGGCGATATAGCAGGGCTCGTACTTTTCCGCCGCCGAGAGCACGGTGTCGGGCAGGGCGGAGAGAGCTTTTGCAAGCTCAAACTCCTCGTCTGTGAGGTCGGTTACGGTATATTCGCCAATGCCGTCGGCTTTTTGCAATACCGAACCTGCGCGGGCGCAGGTGTATTGGACGTATACCGAGGTTTCGCCCTCAAAGTTGAGTACTTTGTCGTAGGAAAATACGATGTCCTTAATTTTATTGTTATAGAGCGCACCGAAAATAACGGCGCCGACGCCCACTTTTTGGGCTACGTCCTCTTTGTTTTCCAAGTCGGGGTTCTTTTCGTTGACGACGGTGTACGCCTTTTCGACGCATTTGTTGATGACGTCTTCCAGCCATACGACCTTGCCCTTACGGGTGGACATAGCGCCGTCCTCCAAGGAGACCATGCCGTAGGCGACGTGAACCAAGTCCTTTGCCCAAGGCTTTTCCATGAGCTCTAATACCTTGAAAACCTGCTTGAAGTGCAGATTCTGCTGGTAGGCGACGACGTACAGGCATTTATCGAAGTCGTAGGTGTTTTTTCTGTACGTAGCGGCGGCAAGGTCGCGCGTGGCGTACAGCGATGCGCCGTCCGAACGCAAAATCAGACAGGGCGCCATGCCGTAGGGCTCCAAATCGACAATCTTTGCGCCTTCGCTTGACTGTAAGAGGTGCTTTTCTTCCAGCTCGTCGATGACGGGCTGCATTTTATCGGTATAAAAGCGTTCGCCGGCGTAGCTGTCGAAGGTGACGCTCAGTTTATCGTAGATGGTCTGCACGTAGGCGAGGGTTAAGGACTTAAACCATTCAAAAATTTCATTGGCCTCCCTATCGCCGCTTTCAATCAGGCGGAAGTATTCCCGTGCCTCGGCCTGCATTTCTTCGGTGGCTTCGTTATTGAAGCGAACGTACAGCTCGTTTATGGCATGGATACCGCCTTTTTCCACTTCGGCTTTATTGCCCCAATGCTTGTAGGCGCAGATGAGCTTGCCGAATTGGGTGCCGTAATCGCCCAAGTGGTTGATGCCCACGGTTTTATAGCCGAGGAAATTATAAATTTTGTACAGCGCACTGCCCAGAACCGTGGTGGAGAGATGCCCGATATGGAAGGGCTTTGCGATGTTGACTGAGGAATAGTCGATGCACACGCACTTGCCCTGACCGATGTTTGAGGCACCGTATTTTTCGCCCTCGTTTAAGATTTTTTTGACCGTTTCTTCGACCATGCCCAAGCGGTTGAGCTTGAAATTGAGATAGCCGTTGACCGAAGTCACCTCGCTGACGACGCCGTCCAAAGGATAGGCGGCTTTGAGCCCGTCGGCAATCATCACGGGGCTTTTGCGAAGAATTTTGGCGAGCTTAAAGCAGGGCAGGGCGTAATCGCCCATGTCGGGCGTGGGAGGCTCGCAAAGAAGTGCGTACAATTCTTCCTTGGTGACGCCCTCGACGTTGAGTTGGTTGCAGATGTGCTGTTTGTAGTCCATTTTGTAAATACCGCCTTTGCAGTTTGTTTTCCAAATTATTGTAGCATATTTTTTTTGTTTTAGCAAGAAAAGCAGACGGCAAGATGGGATTTTTAACGGGATTTACGTTTGACTTTCCTTATCTTTTATATTATAATAGGAAAGTATTATTTTAATTGTAAGGAAAAAGATATGAAATTAGGAGTTGTAGGCTTGCCCAACGTGGGCAAATCCACTTTGTTTAACGCAATTACGCACGCCGGGGCAGAAGCGGCGAATTATCCCTTCTGCACCATTGAACCCAACGTCGGCGTGGTAACCGTGCCCGATGAACGCTTGGATAAATTGGCGGCGTTGTATTCGAGCAAAAAGGTTACGCCCGCCATCATTGAGTTCGTGGATATTGCGGGCCTGGTAAAGGGCGCGTCCCGTGGCGAGGGCTTGGGAAATAAGTTTTTATCGCACATTCGTGAGGTGGACGCCATCGTGCACGTTGTGCGCTGTTTTGAGGACGCCAATATCGTACACGAGGTAGAGGCCAATAAATTGGTGGACGAAATTGACCCCATAGAGGACGTTACTACCATCAATTTAGAGCTCATACTTGCGGACATGGATACCGTGCAAAAGCGCATGGACAGAATTAAGAGCGCCGCCCGCGGCGGTGCTGACAAGGACGCTGCGGCAGAGTGGGAATTCCTGCAAAAGCTGTACGCGCACTTGGAGAGCGAACAGCCCGCGCGCACCTTCCCCTTGCAGGACAAGGCGCAGGAAGGCTTTTTGTATAACTTGTTTTTGTTGACCGTTAAGCCCGTTTTGTATGCGGCAAACATCGCCGAGGAGGACATGGGCAAGGACGAGAACTTAAACCTCTTCGTCGTTAAGGTAAAAGAGTTTGCGCAAAAGGAAGGCAACGAGGTGTTGGTTATCTGCGCCAGAACCGAGGAAGAGCTTTCGCAAATGGAACCGGACGAAGCGGCGATGTTTTTGGAAGAGTTTGGGTTAAAAGAGAGCGGCCTTAACCGCTTGATTCAAAAATCCTATGCGCTGCTGGGGCTCATCAGCTACCTCACCGCAGGGGAAAAGGAAACCCGTGCCTGGACCATTACCAAGGGAATGAAGGCACCGCAGGCGGCGGGAAAAATTCACTCGGACTTTGAAAAGGGATTTATCCGTGCGGACGTGGTGGATTATAATGTGTTGATAGAGCTCGGCTCCCTGGTTGCCGCCAAGGAAAAGGGCAAAGTGCGTTCGGAGGGAAAGGAATACGTTGTAAAAGACGGCGACGTGGTGGAATTTTTCTTCAACGTTTCCAAGCGCTGATATACGCCGACTGTTTCAATTTGATAAACAAAACGGACTTGATTGAAAAATCAAGCCCGTTTTTTCACTTAAATATAGAAATTTGCATATTATTCACTATAAAGGAGTGTTTAATTATGAATTACGAAACAAACAGCGATTTGGGAAATACACCCGCATTAATCAATATCAGCAAACAAACTTGTAAAAATACATATTTCAGAAGAGCGCTTTGGACGGGAGATTTTTTGCAATTGACCGTAATGTCCATTCCCGCCGGCGGTGAAATTGGCTTGGAAATACACGGAGACACCGACCAGTTTATACGGATTGAATACGGTATCGCATCCGTGTATATGGGCAAAACAAAACAAGACGTTCAATTTTGCGGTAAGGTAAACTCGGATTACGCCGTACTCATTCCCGCCGGAACTTGGCATAATATTATCAATGAAACTAACCTTCCGTTAAAGGTATATTCCATATACGCGCCCCCTCACCATCCAACGGGAACCGTACATAAAACCAAATTTGACTCGGATTTAGCCGAAGATTAAAACAACAAAACGGGTACGCACAAAGGGCGTTTCCCGTAGAGATTTTTTAGACATAAAAGACTAACGAAATTTTCGTTAGTCTTTTTTTTGCCCTGCAAAACACACGACTAAACTTTGTTAAGCGTAGTGTGCTACTTTCGTTATGGATTAAAAAATCTAAAAAACGCTCAGTTTAAAAACTTTTTAGTTAGTTAATTTTTTAAATTTAATATGTCATCTGCCGAACAATCTAATACAACGCACAATTTCGCAAAAGTAGCAAGCGTTGGCTGCGCTCTTCCTGAGATGTATTGCGAAACCGTTGCTCTTGATACACCAATAGCATCGGCAATTTCACTTTTCTTCAAACCAGATTGCTCTATTTCTTTTTTCAAATTTTCACTTATAATTAAATCCAAATTTTTATTCATGCTGTAATTATATTAGGTAATACCTAACAATTGCTTGACAATTAGGCATCGCCTAATTATAATATATATATAAATTAATTTTTTATAAAAACATAATGAACACTTGTTGTATAATAGGCCATAGAGATTTTGAAAAAACCAAAGAATTAGAGTTAAAGGTAAAAAGCATAGTGGCCGATTTAATTGAAAAAGAAAATGTAACGGATTTTTTGTTTGGCAGTAAAAGCAAGTTTATTGATTTCTGTTATGATATCGTTACCGAATATAAAAATACTTATTCTAATTTGAAACGTATTTTCGTTAGGGCAGAGTATCCCATCATAAGCGACGATTACTACAATTATCTTAAAACTTTTTATGAGGATAGTTATTTTTATAGTGAAAAATTAATAACCAATAGATTTAGTTATATTAGACGCAATCAGGTTATGATTGATAAAAGTAATTTTTGTATATTTTATTTTAATTCCAACTATCGCCCTAAAAGAAAAAGGCAAAGCGGAACGCATATTGCGTATGAATACGCAATAAAAAAAGGCAAAGAAATTTTAAATGTATTAAGTTATAAATTATGACAGTTAATTTGCTTGCTTTTTAGATAAAATATTCGACCATAAAAATAATCACAAAAAATTAGCGATATTTCGTATATATAAGAAAAGCACACCAATTTGTATTATGCAAAATTGGTGTGCTTATTTTTAATTTAAAATCCTTTTGATAAGAGCAGTAAACGCCGTACCCGTTTTTTATTGAAACGCTATACACTTATTTGGATTGCGCCTTGCGAATTTTTCTTCTGACGCGGTTGATATGCCGTTCAAAATCGCCCGTATCCAGCAGCTCGGTGAGAACGTATTGCACAAAGGTAGGCACGGTGCACGAATAAAAGCCGAGCTTTTGTTCATATACCGACACCAGACTTTTGGGGAGCACCATATAGCCGATACGCAAAGAAGGTGAAACGGTCTTTGAAAAGGTGTTCAGATAGATAACGTTGTCGTTAGGGGAAAGCGAAAACAGCGTTTCCGTGGGCTTGGTGGAGACCGAAAACTCCGATTCAAAATCGTCCTCGATGATGTAACGTCCCCTTTGGCTCGCCCAAAGAACGTATTCGTGCCGCTTGGAAGCCGTTGCGGTAACGCCGCTGGGATAGCTACGGTACGGGGTTGTATGGAGAACGTCGGCTGAGCTTTTAAAAAGAGCGGTGCTGTCAATGCCCGTCTGTGTCAAGGGCAACAGCTCGTATTGAATTTCGGTGGCTTTATACACCTGCTCGATTTTTTTATACGAGGGCGATTCTATGGCAAAAATACGCTTTCTTCCCAACAGCTCGACGATGAGTCCGTACAGATATTCGGAGCCAGAACCGATAATAATTTGCTCGGTAGTTACGGAGATTCCCCTATTTCGTTCAAGATACCTTTGAATTGCTTCCCTTAGCTCCGTGCAGCCGAGGTTGGGCGATTTTTCAAGCAAAAGGTCGCCGTGCTCGGTTAAAACCCGTCGCATGGTCTTACTCAACACCGAGAGCGGAAAATCGGGATAGGTATGCTCTGTACGGTCGGTGGCGTGATATTTTTGGACGGGCTTTGTGGAAAGGGCAAATCCGTCTTTTTTTTGAAAGCATACGACAAAACCGCTGCGCTCTTTAGGCTCTACGTACCCTTCCTCGTATAAAAGTCCATAGGCGTGCTCTACGGTTACCATGCTGACGCCCGTTTCTTCCGCAAGCGCTCGGATAGAGGGCAGCTTGCCGTTATACGGATATATTTCTTTTATAATATCCTCTCGAATCTGAGTATACAACTGCAGATAAACGGGGCGTTTTTCTTTGTCGATAACGTACTTCATCTGTATATATTATTTTCTCCAAAACTGACTATTTTCATATCTACAAAAATATTGTATACTATTATCATAAAATTGTCAAGAGTATCTCTCAGAACTTTTATAAACATCAAAAAATTCGGCATTCCGATATGCAAAGGAGAAAAATGCAAGGTAAAAACATAAGGTTAATGTGCATTGCGGGGGTATTTACGGCGTTGGTGTTCGTTGTTACCGCATACCTGCACATTCCCACAAATAACGGGTATATTCACGTTGGCGACGGGTTCATTTATCTTGCGGCGTGCATTCTGCCCTGGCCGTATGCGATGGCTGTGGGTGCAGGCGGAGCGCTTCTCGCCGACTGTCTTACGGGGTATGCGATATGGGCGCCGGGATCGGTTATTATTAAGGCTCTAACCGCTTTACTCTTTTCCAATAAGGGCAAAAAAATTATGAGTCTGCGCAATCGGTTGGCGCTTGTACCCGCCGCCCTCATTTGTGCGGGCGGATATTATTTGTACGAATGTATACTGTACGGCAACTTTATTGCACCGCTTAGCGGTATTGCCGCATCGCTTATACAGTCGCTGGCAAGCGCCATTGTGTTCGTTGCAATCGGACTTACCTTTGATAAAATGAATTTTAAATCCAAACACGACGGAGGACTTGAAGGATGATGACCATTACATACGCCGCCAAAAAGGCAATTTACGTAAACATGACAAACCGCTGCCCCTGTGCCTGCACCTTCTGTCTGCGGCACAACAAGGACCACGTATTCGACGCAGACTCCCTGTGGCTGGAGCGGGAGCCCAACGTAAAAGAGGTATGCGATAGCTTGGATATGTGGGATTTGAGCAAGTATGATGAAATTGTATTCTGCGGATACGGCGAGCCAACCGAACGGCTTGACGACCTTTTGGAAGTGGCAAAGTATATTCGTGCAAAAAGTAGCCTTAAAATACGCATCAATACCAACGGACTTGCCGACTTGATATACGGCCAATCGACCGCACCGATGCTGGAAGGCTTGATTGACGTCGTTTCCATTAGCCTGAATGCAACCGATAAGCAAGAATATTTGAAGGTGGTGCGCCCCAAGTTCGGCATTGATTCCTACGACGCCATGCTCAAATTCGCCAAAGATTGCACGCAGTACGTGCCTTCGGTTATCATGACGGTGGTTGACGTTGTAACCTCTAAGGAAGAACAGGAGCTTTGCCGTAAAATTTGCCAATCCATCGGCGCCACCCTGCGCATTCGTCCTTACGAGGCGGATTAATTTTAAAAAAAGAACACCGTGACGGTGTTCTTTTTTTGGTGCGGATAACAGGATTTGAACCTGCACGGTCGCCCACAGGAACCTGAAACCTGCGCGTCTGCCAGTTTCGCCATATCCGCAAAATATCGTAAAATTTCTTTTACAATACTATTTTGTTCAGCTTACCGTTTTCACTGATAAGCTCGTATGCCTTGCCGCCGCTGGAAATACTCTTGGTCAGCTGTCCGTCGACAAATTCCAAGGCGCAGTTATCCTCTATCGCATAGGCACGGGAGTTATTGTAACACAAAATTTCATCAAAGTCAACAATTCTGTGGTTATAATGCGGAGAAATTATGCCTTTTAGCCAACCCAATCCCGAAAAGAGGGCGTATTTCTCCCCCGTTTGCTCCTGCGCCGAGTCGGTATACATGGTTTCAAACCAACAGATTGCCCCTGCCGACAGACCGCACAAAATGACGCCGCGCTCGTACGCCGATTGAATGAGGGGTAACAGTCCGGTCTTTTTCCAATGCTCGAGCATAAATACCGTATCGCCCCCGCCGACGTAAATAAAGTCGGCTTTTTCAAATTTAGCGCGCATTTTGTCCATATCAAATTCTTTATACACGGTGAGCGCAACGTCGGTTTTAATATCGAATACGCCCGTATACACCTTATGGAAGGAGTTATAATAGGGCATAAAGTCGTGGCTTGCCGTGGGTATGAACAGCCCACAGGCGCGCCTATCGCCCGCACGTTCCTTTGCCAAGGCGGCGATATATTCGTCAATGCTCAACGTTTCTTTGCTCTTGATTTCTCCGCCGCCCAAGGCGATGATTGTCTTTTGCATAGAAAAAAGTCCTTACTTTAAAACTTTTTTAAAATTTCCAATGCACCTTCGAGTGCGGATTTGACTTGGCTTAATTTCTTTGCGTCCACTTTATGCGTCCAGTTTTCGTTTAAATCGCTCAAAACGGTCGCTGCATTTTTATAATGGGAAAGCACCCCGTCGTAGGCGATATTTTTGCGCTCGTTGCACTCGGTATCGGCAATGATGACCAGATCGCCCACCTCCGACGCCAATTGTAGGAGTTTTGCGGGCATGGTATAGTCGTCTTTATCGCTTTCGGCAATTTTTAAAAGCTTGTTCAGATGCTTGATTGCCTTGTCTGTTTTGGCAATGGCAATACCGACGGCGGGTTTTTTGGAATGGCGTTTCATGATGCCCAACACGATTAAGCCGACGACAAATATCGCGCCGTAAAAAATATACTGTGTGAGGAGCATTGCAGTTTGTTCGGAAATAAGCAAATTATAAAACATTTACGCTTCCTCCCCGTTTGTATTTTGTTCAGATATTACGTGTACGTCCAACTGATTGAAAGGAATTTCCACGCCGTTGTTCTTCAAATGCGTAAAGATGCGTTCGTTTAAATCGAACCGAACGTCCCAATACAGACCGTTGGGCACCCAACAACGCACCAAGTATTTTAAGGCGTTGTTGCCGTATTCGCTCACACGGCACATGGGCGCAGGAAGAGAAACGATGCGTTCGTCTTGTAGGCATTCGGATAAGAGCGCCTTTATACTTTCTACGTCTGTGGAATAGGACACGGGTACGGTCAAATCCAATCGGCGAAGGGGCATGGCGCTGTAATTGATGACTTTGCTGGTTAAAATGTCGTTATTCGGCACAATAACGTCGAGATTGTCGGGCGTGCTCAGTTTG
>JAFVZP010000072.1 GCA_017508105.1 Clostridia bacterium | reverse complement strand
CATTGCCACCTTCCGTACGGGGCATGCCCGGACGGGAGGGAGTATTACGATCCGAACGGGGCGGTCTGTCGCCCTGGGGACGGGGGGTATAACTGCCGTTTTGTCCCTGCGGACGGGGTGCGTAAGGTCTATCCCCTCTACCCGGTCTGTCGCCCTGCGGACGGGGCGCTTGCGATCTGTCTCTGTTGCCCTGTGCTGCGGGCGCGGTATTGGCAGAAGCCGAACGCTCGGCTGCTTTATGCGATTCTGCAGGCACGAAGGTTTTTTCCGGAGCCGCTTTGACTGTAGCCTCTGCTGCGGGCTTTGCCGCGTTCTTGACGGGCTGGGGTTGTACGGGCGTTTTTTCAACGGCCTTTTCAACGGTTTTTTCTGCAGGTTTTTCTGCGGCGGGCTTTTGTGGCTTTTCGCTCGTGGGTTTTTTATCCACGGGCGCGGCTTTTTCTTCGGTAACCGCCGTTTCTTTCTTTTCTACGGGAGCAGCAGGCGCTTCTGCTACAATAGGCTTTGCCTCCTGCGCTTGACGGGACTCTTCGGCAAGACGGGCGGCTTTCTTCTCCTGCGAGGCCGTCTCGATTGCGTTGAGTTTTTTGAGTAATTCGGAAATTTCCCGTTCCGTGGCGGAAACCTTTTTCTGCAATGCGGGCGATGCGCCCTTGCCGTTTTCCGTCAGTTCGTTTAATTTTTCTACATTTTCATAATTTGCCATACTTTTAAATATTCCCTCCGATTCCGAATTGCTTTAAGAGTTTGAAATTTACGTCTGTTTGTATCTCCGACAAAATGGCGTCGGATAAATGTTTTTCCTGCACCGCCAGGAGCTTGCAGGCGGGACGGTGAATGAGCTCGCCCAAGGATACCCCCTCGCAAACGACGAACGGACAGGCGAACTTCTCCGACAGGCGAACGGCTTTTTTCATGGAGCCGTCCGACAGCGTTTTATCCGCCAATATGAGATTTGGAGCGCGTTTGAGCAGTTCTATCCGATCCAATCCCAGCGTAATCTTGCCTGATTTGATGCAAAACCCGAGATAGGTTTGTATTTTACTGTTCTGCAAGCAGAGCCTCCTCGACCGCCGTATACACTTCTTCGCTTACCTCGCAGGAGAAGTTTTTATGAAGCAGTCGGTATTTCTTTAATTTTTTAATGCATTCGCTCTTATCGCAAAGATAGGCCCCACGGCCTGCCACCTTGCCCGTTCTGTCGGGAACGATGTCGCCGGTTGCGGTGCGTACGATGCGGAGCATCTGTTTTTTATCCTGCATTTCACGGCAGGCGATACACATTCTCTGCGGAATTTTTTTGGATTTTTGCATAAAACGTCTTTTTCCTCTCTGTCTTTGGACGTCGGTTTTACTTTATTTTTCCTGGATAAACCTCTTATTCTTCGTCCGAGTCTTGCTCTTCGGGTAAGAGATTGAGTTTTGCTGCTGCCGATTCGCTCTTAACGTCAATCTTCCAGCCGGTGAGGCGTGCCGCCAGACGTGCGTTTTGCCCGTCTCTGCCGATGGCGAGGGACAGCTTATCGTCGGGTACGATGACCATTGCCGTCTTATCGCTTTCATTGCCCGAAACGGATACGACGGGTGCGGGGGCGAGGGATTTTGCGATAAATTCCAAGGGATTTTCGCTCCAAAGAATGATGTCGATTTTTTCACCGCCCAATTCTTCCACGACGGCGTTGACACGCACGCCCTTGTTGCCGACGCAGGCGCCTACGGGATCGATTTTCGGGTCTTCCGAATAGATTGCCATTTTGGTTCTTTGACCGGGCTCACGGGAGACGGCTTTGACCTGTACCAAGCCTTGACGGATTTCGGGCACCTGTTCTTCAAACAGACGCTTTACCAAACCGGGTGCGGTACGGGAAACGAGGATTTGTGCGTTTTTACCGTCGTTTTTAATGCGCTTGACGTAAACCTTCAGCTTATCGTTGACGTTGTATCTCTCGCCGAGCACTTGGTCTTGGGGCAATAATAAGCCTTCGATGGCGCCCGAACCGATTTCAAGATATACGTTCTTCATCTCTACCTTGCGCACAACGCCAACCATGAGCTCGTTTTCCTTATCGGAGAACTCGGTGAGCGTGTTGCTGCGTTCGGTTTCACGCAGCTTTTGCTGAATGATTTGCTTTGCTGTTTGCGCGGCGATTCTGCCAAAGTCCTTGGATGCGAACTCCTCGTTCAGAACGTCGCCGATTTTGGCGGTTGCTTTGATTTCACGTGCGTCTTCCAAAGAAATTTCGCTATCCTTATCCAACACCTCTGCAACGACGGTGCGCTTGGCATAAAATTTAATGGAGCCCTTTTCGGGGTTGAGCTTTACCTCCACCTTACCGTTTTTGCCGACGTACTGCTTTCTGTACGCAGCTGCCAATGCGTTTTGAAGCGCTTCGATGAAAATTTCCTTCTTAATGCCTTTTTCCACCTCTAAATCTTCCAGCGCGGCAAAGAAATCCTTGTTAATCATACTTTATCTCCTAATATGGTTTTATATTTTTTTTCGTGGGGTTGTTTTAATTTTTTAAGAAAAATCAATGGCTTTGTTCATTTTTGCTATCTGCGTGAGCGCAAATTTATACGTCTGCTCCACGCCCTTTTCCGTAACGGTTAGCGTAACGGCGTTTGCGTCAAACGAAGTCAGCGTGCCTTCAAAAAACTTCTTACCCATGAGGGGCGCGTACAGCTTTACCTCTACCTTCTGACCCTGCACACGGGCAAAATCACGCTCGGTTTTAAGCGGTCTGTCCAGCCCGGGGCTGGATACGTTCAAGGTATAGGCGGCGCCGAACGTGGGGTCGAGTTCGTCCAACGGCGCGTCGATGGCACGGTGATATTTTTCGCAGGTATCCAAGTCTACGCCCGTGGGGGTGTCGATGAATACGGTCATGGCGGGGGCTTTGCCCTGTTTAAATTCCACGTCCACCACTTCGATGCCCATGGGAGCGGCAATCGCCTCTAAAAGCGTGCGAATGTCCTGTAACGGCTTTACGTTCACGGTATTCCTCCTTAATTACGGAATTGAGAGCGGTCCGAAAAGACCGCTCTCAATAATTGAATAATTATTAAGTACTTCTATACTATACCATAGCGCAAAAAAAATTGCAACTGTTTTTAACAATTTTTAGTAATTTTGATGATTTTTTAAGCTTTCGGCAGGCTTTTGCGCTGTTTTATCAGCTCGATAAAAATTTTCGCCGTCGTAAATGCGTCCTCGTACGCGCGGTGGTGGTTGAAGGAAAGGCCGTAATAATCTGCCAGCGTGTTGAGCTTATAGTTGGGCAAGCGCAGCAGCTCCTGCGCCAAGGTCAAGGTATCGTAGCGATCTTGCGTGAAGGAATAGCGCTCCTTATTGGCGTAAAACTCCACGAAACGGTAGTCGAAGGTAACGTTGTGCCCGACCAACTGACAGCCGTCGCAAAACTTATAAAAATCGGGAATGACCTTCTGAATTTCGGGCGCGCCCACCAGCATTGCGTCGTCAATGCCCGTCAGGCTGATAATTTCTTCCGAAAGCCTTTTATCGCACGCAACGAGCGTGGAGAATTTTTGGGTGATTTGGCCGTTTTCTATTTTGACCGCGCCCACTTCGATGATGCGGTCCATAACGCCGCCCACGGGGGTGTTATTCAAGCCCGTGGTTTCTAAGTCGAATACCACGAAGCGGTTGTCCGTCAAGTCGGCGGGCAGCTCGTCGGCTACGAATAAATTGGTCTGCGTATAATCGGCGCACGGCTCGGGAAAGACCGTATGATAGGCGAGCGGCGCTTTTTTCATTTCTCGCTCCTCTATCCTGTAATCCTTGGGCATGCTGCCCCTGTTAATGCGTTTGGCGTTGTAGGAAAGCGAGCCGTTATATACCTCGTTTGCGCCCTGACAGACAATGCTCTCCCCTTCCTTTAAGGCGCGGATTTTTTCGAGCGTGGCCTGCTTGGAAAAATAGGTAATGCGCATTTTGTCCGTACCGTCCGAAAGAATGAAGGAGAAAAAGGGCTTGCCCTTGCCCGTTTGCCATTCCTGTACGGATAAAATTACCCCACAGACGGTGAGGTTGTCACTCTCCTGGCGGCAATCGGCAATACACGTTGCGTGCGTGGGGCGTTCACCTCCGTCGATGGAAGAATATTCCGCTATGGGAAAGATACGGGCCTGAAGCGTTTCTTCCATCTCTTCCACAATGGGATTTTCCTCGGTAAACTCGGGCATGGTCTTATCCACTTCACGGATTGTACCGATATAACTACCGCAAAATACCTTGGATAAATC
Organism: Clostridia bacterium; assembly: GCA_017508105.1. Lineage (GTDB taxonomy): Bacteria > Bacillota > Clostridia > Christensenellales > Borkfalkiaceae > RGIG4074. The sequence continues at coordinate 22,763 of JAFVZP010000072.1, read as the reverse complement.
GGCGCAGATACCGTCCAATAGGTCCGCCTTTTGCAACAGGCGTTTTTCCTCGGCGCTGACGTCGATGCAAAATCTGGCGCCCGATTGGTCGAGCGATACCTGTACGTCCTGCTGACAAATAAACGCCGACATTCCCGGAGAACGGGCGGTTAAAAACTGTAAAATTTTGGACTGAATTGCTCCGACATCCGGCACCAATTTGGTAATTTTTACCTGAGCGTTCACGCCGTCGGGAACAAAGGCTTGGGTGATTTTTTTGACCTCTGAAAGCTCCTCCGCCGTATAGGAACGGTCGGTGGTTAAAAAGAAGGTAGCTTCTTTCACCTGCTTATCCACTTGTATTTTGGTCAGAATTGCCCGATTCAGCCCCTTATTTTTTCGAATTTGAAGTAAGTATTCCTGCGTTTTCATCTATTTTTTTCCTTTCAAAAGCAAGTCTAACTGCTCAAAAAATTTCTGTTCCGCCTCGTCTGCGGATACACGCAAAAAGGGTTCGCCCTTTTGAAAGAGCATGCAGTATCCGTTGCCGCCGGCAATGCCCAGATCGGCGTCCTTGGCCTCCCCCGGACCGTTGACCACACAGCCCATGACGGCAATTTTTGCCTTGACGGGAATATTTTTAACGTAATCTTGCACCTTTTTTGCCAACGCCATGCTGTTCCACTGGCATCTGCCGCAGGTCGGGCAGGATACAAGCTCGACGTAATCCTCGTCCAGGCCGCAAGCGCGTAAGATATTTTTGGCGGCGTAAATTTCCGCGACGGGGTCGTCGGTGAGCGATACCCGTATGGTATCCCCGATGCCGTCCAATAAAAGAGTGCCGATGCCGACGCTGCTTTTGACGATACCCATGTCCGTGGTTCCCGCCTCGGTGACGCCGACGTGCAGGGGATACTCCGTGCGCTTGGCGAGCAGACGGTAGGCTTGAACGGTTAAGGAAACGGATGAGGCCTTGACCGAAAGAACGAGGTTGTTTACCCCGTAATCTTCCAAAGCCCTGACGTTTTGCAGGGCGCTTTCCACCAAGGCGGTGGCGGTTCTGCCGTATTTTTCAAGATGCTCCCGCTCGATGCTGCCGGTATTGGCGCCCACGCGAACGGGAACGCCGTGCGCCTTGACGGCGTCTGCCACGCGCCTGATTTGCGCCTCGTCACCGATGTTGCCGGGATTGATGCGTATTTTATCGGCGCCGTGCTCGACACTCAATATGGCGAGGTTTGCCGAAAAGTGAATATCGGCAACGAGCGGAATTTGAATTTTATCCTTGACAGAACGCAGAGAACGGGCGTCTGCTTCGTCTAAAACAGCCACGCGCACAAGGTCGCACCCGGCGTTTTGCAGGCGTAAAATCTGAGCGACGGTGGAGTCCACGTCGCTCGTCTTGCTCGTCGTCATTGACTGAATTTTAATGCGTTCGCCCCCACCGATGGATAGGCTGCCCACTTGAATTTTTTTTGTCATGCTTTTTATTTCAACCTCACACTTTTTAAGAATGAGAAAAGCGTGTGCTAATCCTTTTTCATCAATTTTTGCAGTTCGTCCATAAAGCTGGAAAGGTCCTTAAACGAACGGTAGACCGAGGCATAGCGAACGTACGCCACTTCGTCGAGCTTTTTAATGCGCTCCATGACCATTTCGCCGATTTGTTTGGACGTGATTTCCTGTTCCATAGAGTTATAGACCTGTTTGGAGATGTCGTCTACGACGGCGTCCACCTCCGCCATGGTAACGTGGCATTTTTCGGTTGCCTTTAAAATGCCCGTCTTTATTTTTTGCGCATCGAAAAGCTGACGGGTACCGTCCGATTTAATGACGAACATAGGGGTATTTTCCACCGTTTCGTAGGTGGTGAACCGTTTACCGCAGTGAATACATTCTCTGCGGCGGCGAATGGTGGTTCCGTCCTCTGCCGAACGGGAGTCGATTACCTTGCTGTCGATATGACCGCAATACATACATTTCATGCGTTTGTTCCTCGCTTTTTGCTTTTATAGATTATATTATTTTTTAAAAAATTTGTAAACGGCTATTGCATGCCTTTTTCCTTGCGAATTTGTTGGACGGTTTTTTCAAATCCGTTGTCCGTGGGGATATAGTACTTCTTATCCTTCAACGAATCGGGCAAGTACTGCTGTTCAACGTAACCGCCATAGTCGTGCGGGAATTTATAATTGTTGCTCTGCGCCTTGGTTTGCTTATCCCCGAACGTGTTATCCTTTAAGTAAGGGGGTACGTTGTCGTCACGCACCTTTCTTGCGTCCTCTTTTGCCGCCAACAAGGCGTTTTTGACCGAATAGCTCTTGGGCGCTTCACACACGTAAATGATGGCGTTGGAGAGCGGAATTAAACCCTCGGGATAACCCAGATGCTCGAAGGCGACCATGGCGGAAGTGGCAACATTGAGTGCGTTGGGGTCGGCCATGCCCACGTCCTCCGAGGAATGTATGACCAATCGCCTTGCCACCAGCATGGGGTCGCAGCCCCCTTCGATGAGGCGCATGGCGTAATAGAGGGCGGCGTTGGAATCGCTGCCGCGAAGGCTTTTACAAAAAGCCGAGAGAAAGTCGTAGTATGTGTCCTCGTTGTAGGAAAGCGCCTTGCGCTGAATGGACTGCTCGGCGTCGGTGAGCGTAACGTGGATGCTGCCGACGGGCTGCGGCGGCGTGGTTAAAACGGCAAGCTCCAAGGCGTTGTACGCCGTGCGCAAATCGCCGCCCGAAATACGAGCGATATGTTCGATGGCAGCCATGTCTGCGTTGACGGCATATTTACCCAAGCCTTTGTGACGGTTTTTGAGCGCCGAAAGCAGGGCGGATTTGATGGATTCTTGCTCTAAACGCTTGAATTCAAACACCCGACAGCGGGATACGATTGCCGGTGTCATGGAAGCGTAGGGATTTTCGGTTGTGGAACCGATGAAGATAATGGTGCCCTGTTCGATGGCGGGAAGGAGAGAGTCGGACTGCGTTTTATTGAAGCGGTGGCATTCATCGAGCAACAGATAGGTTTTTTTGCCGTACAGCTTCAAATTCTCCCGCGCGGTGTCCACGGCTTTTTTGACGTCGGCTACGCCTGAATTGACGGCGTTGAGCTTGACGAATTCACCGTTGGTGGACAGCGCAATGACGTTGGCGAGCGTGGTTTTACCGCTACCCGGGGGACCCCAGAAGATACAGCTACCCAAACGGTCGAGCTTGATGGCTCGGCGTAGGAGAGAGTTCTCCCCTACGATATGCTGTTGACCGATGAAATCGTCCAGCGTGTTGGCACGCATACGCTCGGCGAGCGGTTTGGCGTTTTCTTCATGGTCGGTAAAATCGAATAAATCCATAATGTGTACACTTCCTTGCTATTGTCAATCATATTTCTTGAAAGACAAAAATAAAAATATTGGTATGAATACCCGTGTCGTTAAAACCATTTCACGCACTGCGCTCTTTGTGTTTTTGCTGTGCGTTTTACTGCTCTTTTCCTGTTTCCCCAAGCGGTACATGGACGCCTGTCTGCACGGCGTTTCGCTGTGGGCGACCTGCGTTTTGCCCTCTACGCTGCCCTTTTTATTCGTCACCGGACTCATCACCCGTTTGGGGTTCGTCAATAAGCTGTCCAAATGGTTTACGCCCGTAACCGAGTTTTTATTTGCTCTTTCGGGTGTGAGCGGATACTGTTTGATGATGAGCTTTTTGTCCGGCTATCCCGTGGGCGCAAAGACCCTTTCGGATTTAAAAGAACAGGGCGTAATTTCACGCTCGGAAGCCACCAAAATGAGCTTTATATGCTCTTCCTCGGGGCCACTCTTTATCCTCGGAAGCGTGGGCATGGGTATGTTCTGTAGCGCGGTTGTGGGCGGCATTTTATTATTATCGCATTTTGCGGCGATCGTGCTTTCGGGCATTGTATTCCGATTTTACAAAGCCACCCCTGCCAAGGGGTATTTGCCCGCGCTCGGGCGAACGGATAATTTATTGTACGAATGTATGTACTCCTCGGTAATCTCCGTGCTTTGCGTGGGCGGGTTTATCGCCGTGTTTTTTACACTCTCTCAAATTTTGACCGATTGGCACGTTTTAAGCCCACTTTCCGCTTTAATCAGCGGTTTGGGCGCAGACGGCGATACGGCAAAATTCTTTGCGCAGGGGTTGATTGAAATGACGGGCGGATGCAGCCATCTGGCAACAAACACTCTGCCCTTGAACGTGGGAATGTGCGCTTTTTTAATTACCTTCGGGGGCGTTTCCATCCTCGTGCAACAAATTTTATTCCTGCAAAAAGCCGAGGTAAAATTGGGAATATTTTTTGCCGTAAAATTACTGCAAGCGGCAGTTGCCGGGCTAATTGCCTTTGGCTTGACTTGTTTGCTGATAACAAGCCAAGTATGACCGTTGGCTTTTTCACCATACAACTGCAAGCAACTGTGTTTTTGCTGCTTTTTGTTTTATCCCCTCTCTTGAAGCGAGGGGATTTTAATTTTTTTAATACGAATTACGCCTCTTTTCTTTTTTGTAAAATCTGATGAATGTAATCGGCAATGACAGGCGCTACGCATTGCTCTAAGGGTTTATCGAAATGGATACAGCCTTTCGCCAACGTGGAGCTGATATGGATATGCTCTTGCTTGGCGGGCAGATAGACGGTGATAATGTCCTCTTTCAACTGACGGTTGGCGTATAGATTGGCGTTTTCATACTCAAAGTCAACGGTGTTTCTAAGACCTCTTACGTAGAAGGGTGTGTTCTCTTTTTCCAATAAATCGACGACGGCGCCCTGCCATTCGATAATGCGCAACCGGGAATTGTTTCCGTAGAGCAAAGAGAGCATTTGCTTGCGCTCCTGTAAGGTGAACAGAGGCGTTTTTGCCGGATTGATCAAAATGGCGATTACGACCTCGTCAAAAATTTTCAGGGCTTGGGATATGGTATCGTCGTGCCCCAGCGTGGGCGGGTCGAACGTGCCTGCAAAGATACATTTTTTCATACGGACTGCTCCTCCCTCTCAAGGTTTTGCATAAAAAAGGTGAAATAGGTCTTGCCGTACTTGCGTTCGTCCGTCTGCTTCAAGAACGGGGGCAACGAAGCTTGGTTCTCAAAGGGTCTGTCCCGCTCGTAGACGATAACGCCGTTTTGGGCGAGAAGCCCCCTTTCCATCACGGTATTGATGGCGGTTACGCCGTAGTCCATACGGTAAGGCGGGTCGAGAAAGATGATATCGAATTTACCCTTTAAGACATTTAAACAGCGCAGATAATCGTAATTGTATACCGTGGCTTTTTCCTGTACGTTTAGCGCTTTGATATTCTTCTGCAAGACGGCAATGCTGGCTTTGGAAAAGTCGTTAAAGACGGCTTGGCTTGCACCGCGGGAAAGACTTTCCAAGCCCAAAGCGCCGCTGCCGCTGAATAAATCGAGCACCCTTGCGCCGTAGATACGGTTGAATAAAATATTGAATAGCGCCTCTTTGGCTCTGTCGCTTGTGGGGCGAATGTTTTCCCCCTCAAAGGTAGCCAAAACGCGGCTTCTGAATTGTCCGCCGATGATTCTCAACGCTCCACCTCTTGTATGCGTAAAACTCTTTTATCTGTTACGACGATGTCCAATTTGACGTCGTGCGGTTGTGCGCACAGTTCGTCCAAAACTTGAAAATCGTAACAGTAGCCTATTTTTAAGCTCTTTCTGTCTTTTAAAAATTTATCGTAATAACCCCCGCCGTAGCCCAGACGATTGCCCTTTGTATCCGTCGCCAACAGCGGCAATACGGTTACTTCTATCTCGCCCAAGTAGGCTGCGCCCGTCGGCTCTGCAATGCCGTAGTTGCTTTTGGGCATGGGTGCGTCCTTTTCGTAAGGCACAGCCACCATGTCCTTACCCTCTACTCTCGGGAGAAAAATTTTTTTATTCTCTTGTAAAAGCCTCTCGATTACGGGCATGGTATCGGCTTCCGAGCCGAAAGCGTTATAGACGAAAAACGTGGTCTTATCTTGCAATTCGGGAAGCGAAAAGAGGTTTTTCGCGAGTATTTCATCGTCCCCTCTTTGGCTTGCCCGCAGGGCTTTCATGCTTTTTCTTAAGTTTTTCTTATATTCCGTGTCAATATTCAACGTATTCCATCCTCGCCCGCTTGGTGGCGTTACATAAAATTTCATAGGGAATGGTGTGCAGCTTTTTTGCAAGCTCTTGCACCGAGGAAAACACCAACCGCTTGTTGCCGTAAGCATCTTTCCCCTCTTTGATACAGCTGTCCATGCAGAGATTGCCCACAGCGTGCAGTCTGTTGCCGCCGCTTGCACGGGGCAAGCCGTCGGCATACCCCAGACGGTACGCCGTCAGTTTTTGATAGCTTTTCTTCGCAAGCGAATACCCCACGCCGCCGCCCGTAAAGACGTGCGTTTGCAGGGCGTGCGTGTAGAGCTTCATGGCGGGACGCAGGTGCAAACGGGGATAGAACTCCTCAAACCCCTGTGGGAGATACCCGTACAGTCCGATGCCCAAACGCACGGCGGAAAAGTGGTAGTTCTCTCCCAACAGCGTTCCGCCCGTTGCCGAAAGGTGCAAGGTTATATCGCCGAAACAGTTGCGAGCCCGTTCGCCGTACAGCATAAAATTTTTGCGCTGTTCTTGAACGGAAATTGCATTGTCCGGGGCGTAGAGATGGGAATATACCCCCGTTACCCGAACGCCTTTTGCGTGTTTGATGGCTTGATATAATCTGTTTAAAGGCGCATCGGATAGACCTAAGCGGTTCATACCCGTGTTGATTTTGATGTGCACGCATACGCTTTGCCTGAATTTTTGCACGGCGGCTTGCACGACTTTGAGCGAGGCGAACGAACAGACCGTGAGCGTGAGCGAATGGGCGATGGCGTAAAACACGTCGTCCTCGTGCAGAGGCGGAGTTAATACTAAAACTTGCTTTTGTACGCCGGCGTAGCGCAGGACGCAGCCCTCCTGTACGGAAGTGACGACAAAGCCGTCTGCAAACGGTTGTAGGCTTTGCGCAACCCGCTCTGCGCCGTGCCCGTAGGCATTGGCTTTGACGACGGCGTAAATTTTTACCCTGTCGGAAAGATTTTTACGCAGAGCAAAGAGGTTGTGCTGGATGTTTTTCAATGAAATGACGGCGATATTTTCCTGCATACTGCAATATATGCAGGGGAGAAAAAATTATTATTCTTTATAAATTAAACGGTGGCAGTTTTCACACTCAATGAAGCCCTTTTCGCTCAATTCGCTGATGGCGGCACGGGGTAAATCCATACTGCAAACGCCGCAACGGTCGCCCTTCAACTGACAGAGCACCGGCCATACCCCCTCTTTGCGCTTGTTTTTATAGCGTTCCAAAACGGCGGGCGGAATTTGCTTCTCCAGTTCCTCAAGCTGTTGACGAATGACTTGCATTTCGGCTTCCTTGCCCTCTGCCACGGCGGTATATTTTTCTTTATATTCTCTATACTGCTTTTGCATGACGATGGTCTGTTTTTTGAGCGCTTTGTATTCCTTTTCCACCGTTTCGATTTTTTCTTTGACGGCGGTTAAGTCCTTTTTGAGCGCTTTGAGCGTTTCGGCAAGCGCAAGCGCGTTCTTTTTGAGATAGGCAAGCTCGCCCTCGTTCTCCTCTAATTCGGCGTAATCAATCTCCGAGAAATCTTTGAGCTGTTCTACGATGTTGTTGTAGTGCGTTTCCATACGGCTCAGCTCGCCCGTCAAAGAAATTGCTTTATTTTCATAGCCCTCCAACGCCGTTTGAGCGCTCTTTAAGAATTTTCTCGCCTGTGCATATTTTTTCTTTTCATCGGTAGCGGCAAGCTCCTTTTCAATGAGCAACAGCTTTTTATCCGTCGCCTGATACCCGACAATGGTTTGTAAGTTTGACATATCTCTATCTCTCCTTTTAAAGCAGTTCGACGTCGGTGAAATATTCACTTTTTACGCCCAACCGCTCCTTTAAATTTTCATAAATTTGCTTGAACCCGTACGCCTCACTGGCATAATGGGTCATTTGTATTACCTTTAACCCGTATTCGAGCGCCATGGCAACGACGTGGTGCTTATAATCGGCGGAAACGATGCAATCGGCACCGCCCTTGACCGCCTGTAACACGGCGCTTTCGGTTGCGCCGGCGCCGCAAAAGCTCGCCACACGGCGAACCTCGCCCGCGCCATAGCTCCACGTCCGAGAGGTGGAAAAGGTTTTTTGGATGTTGTTGATTAAATTTTGCAATGAAACGGGGGGAATATCGTAAATTCTGCCATACCCATGCCCGAGTTTGGACAGCGGTTCCTGTATTTCGCCGACCGTTCCGCCGATGCCCTGCATCAACCAATGATCGATGCCTTTTTCGGCGCAATCGTAGTTGAGGTGCATGGAGATGACGGAAATTTTATTTTGAATGGCAAACTGTAATTTTTTGCCCTGCAAGTCGTCGTAGCGGACGTTGCCTATCTTTGCATAGATGGCCGGATGGTGGGTGATTAATACGTTGGCGCCCATCTCCTTGGCTTTTTCCAATGCAGAGAGCGAAAAATCCAAAGAAAAGAGAACCTTTTGGACGGCTTGATTACAGTCGATTAAAATGCCGCTGTTGTCGTAGCCGTCGTATGTAGCGCAGTATTCGTCGCTCAACGCTTTGGGCGCAAAGTCGTTTAAAATTGCATAGAGCTCATTCAATTTCACCGGAGAATACCCCCTGTAAATAACGTAGTTTTTCTTGCATTTCCCTGTGAGTGGTATCATTCAAAGGTCGGGCAAGAATATTTTGTTTTTTGTTGATTTCTTCTTGTAAAAAACCTAAAAAATCTTCACGGCGTTCACGGATATTTTCCCTGCCGAACTGCAGCTCGCAAGGGGTATATTGCTGTCTTTTCTCGTTCAATCCACGCTCGCTTTGAGAACAGCCCGTGATGACGTCGTAATATTTTCCGTCGAAAAAAGTAAAATCTCTTTGAATATAGGCGGCGCTCTCTAAAAGGTACTTCCGCACCTTATCGCTATCCCGCATGGGCTGCAAAACGAAGTGCTTGGGAATAAAGCCCTGGCGTAGAATATTGACAATTTCTATGCCACCCATGCCTGCAATTAACACCAAATCGGTGTTCTCGCTTACACCCTGCAAACCGTCCGTACAAAGGGACGAGCAGACGCCCGAGGTCATAAAATCGGCGAGCAGAAGCTCGGCTTTTTTTAAACAGTCGGCACTGACGTCGGTGACGGTTGCGTGAGCGCAGAGCGCATTTTTGAGCATATATTCCGTGCAATACCCGTGGTCGCAACCGACGTCGGCAAACGTTTGCACGGGAAAAAGCAGAGAACAGAGCGTTTGTATGCGTTTGGAGTACATATAAAATTATTCCAAAAAGTCCTTTAAGGTCTTGCTGCGGGAGGGATGACGGAGCTTGCGCAGCGCCTTTGCCTCGATTTGACGGATACGTTCACGGGTAACGTTGAATTCCTTGCCCACTTCCTCCAGGGTGCGGGGCTTGCCGTCGTCGATGCCGTAGCGCAAACGGAGCACCTTTTCCTCTCTGGGGGTGAGCGAGTCGAGCACGCGCAGGAGCTGTTCCTTGAGCATGGTTGCCGCAACGCTGTCGCTGGGGGTGATGGATTTATCGTCCTCTACGAAGTCGCCCAAATGGCTGTCCTCTTCCTCGCCGATGGGCGATTCCAAGGATACGGGGTCTTGGGCGATGCGCTGAATTTCACGCACGCGCTCGACGGGAATGTTCATTTCCTCGGCGATTTCTTCGGGAGTGGGTTCTCTGCCGAGTACCTGTAATAAGTTACGGGATACGCGGGTGAGCTTATTGATGGTTTCGACCATGTGCACGGGGATACGGATGGTACGCGCTTGGTCGGCAATGGCACGGGTGATGGATTGACGAATCCACCACGTTGCGTAGGTGGAGAATTTATAGCCCTTTTGATAATCGAATTTTTCCACTGCCTTCATGAGCCCCAGGTTGCCCTCTTGGATTAAATCGAGGAAGAGCATGCCTCTGCCGACGTAGCGTTTGGCGATGGATACGACCAAGCGAAGGTTGGCTTCGGAGAGGTGGCGCTTTGCCTCCTCGTCGCCCTCCTGCATGAGGCGAGCCAATTCAATTTCGTCCTCTGCGGAAAGCAACGGCACTTTACCGATGTCCTTCAGATACATTTTAACGGGGTCGTCCAAGCCGATATCCGAAAGGACGCGCTCGAACAGCTCCTTGTCCCGTTCGGCTTCGTCGATAATTTGAATGCTCGCTTCGGGCAACGCTTTGTACACCTCCTCCATTTGCGTGGAGGTGATGTCGTACTTTTCCAAAATATCGGAAAGCGCGTTGGAGGAAATGCTGCCCTTCATTTTGTAGGCGTTGATAATTCCGCCAATGATTTCGCTTAATCTTTGTTCGCTGATGCTCATTGTGTTTTTTCTCCTCGGTTATATTTACAGTTTAGGGTTAATATTTTTTGAGTTCTTTGGTCAACGCCGTCAGACGCTCGGTCAGCGTTCTGCGTGCGGATAAATCCTGCTCTTGAGAGATTTGTTGCGTGATTGCGGCAATTTCCTGGCGCAGCCTAAAACGGGCAACCGTTTTAACGCTGTCTTGAAAATAGCGCTCGGCACCCTCGCCCAACAGCCGTTCTTCGGTGTTTAAATCTAAAATTTCGTTGAATTCGGGGCATTTCTCACCGAAGGTTTCAAACAGGTCGGTAATGCGTATTTTTTGTCCGTTTTCACGGCAATAGCGAATATATTGCACCACCGTTTGATGCACCTCGTCGGTGAAGTCCTGCTCGTTTAAAGAATAATTTTCGGCGTAGGGCTGGTGAAAGAGCACGGCGCCGATGAGAAAACGGCTTGCCTTCTTCACGCCGTCGCTCTTGTCCTTTGTCAAACGCACGGGCGCAGACGCGGATTTTGTTTTTTGCTCGGGCTGTAGCTGTTCTAAATCGCGGGAGAGCGATTGATAGGTAATACCCGTCTTATCCCGAACGGACTTCAACAAGTCCTCCCGTTCGGCTGCCGACGCCGATTCCCGAATGACAGACATAGCCGACTGAACGTAGGCGCGCTTGCCCTCGGTTTGGTTTATGTCGTACTTGCGCTCCAAGGAGTGCAGCTTATAATCGACCAATGGCAGGGCGTTGTCGAGCAGCTTTTGATACTCGCTTGCGCCGTATTTTCGAATGACGTCATCGGGGTCGTCCCCTTCTGGTAGGAGTACGACTTTGACGTTGATATGCTCGTCCTTTAAAATTTCCAAGCCGCGTAAATCGGCGTTCTGACCGGCAAAGTCGCCGTCGTAGCTGATGAGTACGTTCTCCGAATAGCGCTTGACCAAGCGAGCCTGTTCGGGGGTTAAGGACGTACCCATGGACGCAACGACGTTGCAAAAGCCGGCTTGATAGAGCGAAATGGCGTCCATGTATCCCTCCACCATAATGACGTAGGGCAGGGCGTTGGATTGCTTGTATTTTTTTAATAAATTGAGGTTATACAGGCACTTGCGCTTATTGAAGAGCAAGGTTTCCCGTGTGTTTTTATATTTTGCTTCCCGATCGCCTTTTTTATGAAGGATTCTGCCGCCAAAGGCGATGACCTCGTCAAAGGAGTTGATGATGGGGATAATCAGACGGTTTGCCTGCGCGTCGAACAGCTTGCCGCTGCTGTTCACAGAGCATACGCCGCTCTCTAAAATTTCTTCCTTGGTGAACCCCTCGTCCAACAGGAGCTTGGGCAGGGAATCAAAGTCTAAGGACGCGCCCATGCCAAACTTTTTGACCGTACCGACGGAAAGCCCCCGGTTGGCGATATACTCCAAATGCGCGTCTGCTCGGCCGCCGTATAGGTTTTTGAGGTAAAACCTCGCCGAGATAAGCATAATTTTGAGCAGCCTGTCCTTCTTGCGTTTTTGCTCGACGATGCGCTCGTTATCGAAGTTCATCTCGGGCATGGGTAGCTTGGCTCTGTCGGCTAAAAACTTTACCGCATCGGGAAAGGGCAGGCTCTCCATTTCCATAACCAGGTTGACAACGTTGCCCGAAACGCCGCAACCGAAGCAATGATAGTACTGGTCGTTGGCGTGTAGGACGAACGAGGGCGTTTTTTCGTGGTGGAAGGGACAGCAAGCCCAGTAGTCGTAGCCGCGTTTATCCAAGGAAAAATAGCCGGCAGCCAATTCGATTAAGTCGTTGCGGGCCTTTAATTCCTCCATAAACTCAGGAGAAAAGGTGTTTTTTGCCATGCCTTACCCCCTACCGTCCAAGGAAAAGTTTTTGGGAATGAACAGCTCCTCAAACACGCTGATGGCGTAGCGGTCGGTCATGGAAGAGATATAATCGCAAACCGCACGCTCCACGCCGTCCGTATCGGCTACGGTGAGATAGAGCGCGGGTAACTTGTCCTTATTTTTGATGAAATAATTATACATTTGCGTGAGCATTCGCTCGGCTTTATCCTGAATGTTTTTATTGACTTTTTTATATACCGCCTCAAACATAAATGAGCGCAAGTCCTTGGACGCTTTTTCAACCGTTTTGGACATAGCTACGAAATTTTTGCCCTGTGAGTTCTCCACAACGTCGCAAATTGCCGTGTTGATGCGCTCTTTGGTATTCCTGCCCAAAACGTCGATGGAGTCCTTGGGCAGGTCTTTTTCGGCGATAACGCCGGCGCGAATGGCGTCCTCAATATCGTGGTTGATGTAGGCAATTTTATCTGCCAGAGATACGGCAACTCCCTCCAAGGTTTGGGGTGAGCCGCTGGATTTATGCTGTAAAATACCGTCACGCACCTCGTAGGTCAGGTTTAAACCCTTGCCGTCCTTTTCCAAGACGTCCACTACTCTTAAGGACTGCACGTTGTGCTTAAAACCCGTGGGGCAGAGGGCGTTCAACACCCGTTCACCGACGTGTCCGCAGGGGGTATGCCCGAGGTCATGGCCCAAAGCGATGGCTTCGCTTAAATCCTCGTTGAGCGCCAGAGAACGGGCGATGGAACGGGAAATTTGCGCCACGTCGAAGGTGTGCGTCAGACGGGTGATGTAGTGGTCGCCGTCGGGAGAGAAGAACACCTGCGTTTTATTTTTAAACGGCGAAAGGCTTTGGAATAGATAATTCTGTCCCTATCGCGCTGAAAATCCGTGCGCATGGAACAGGGCGGCTCGTCTTTCAGTCTGCCCTTGCTTGCCTGGGATTTTTGCGCATAAGGCGAGAGAAACTTCTCTTCTATCGTATACGTTCTTTGTTTGGACATATTCCCTTTTACCTCCCGTTTGTATTTCTTTATACACTATATATTCGACGGAAATTTTAAATTTCCTTTATTTTTTACAAAAATTATTTTTTTAGGCGTTAAATCCGCCGTCTACGCCCAAAACTTGACCGGTGATATATTCGTTTTCGCAGAGCGCGTAGATTGCCGCCGCCACTTCCTCGCTCTTACCCAATCTCCCGCAAGGGATTTCTTCGGCGAGCGCAGCAAGCTGTTCTTGGGAAAAACAGTCGTTCATCCTGGTGGCGATTGCGCCCGGCGTAACGCAGTTAACACGAACGCCCGCATAGCCCACTTCCTTGGCGAACGCTTTGGTAAAGCCAATGAGCGCAGCCTTGGACGCGGAATACGCAACCTCGCAACTGCCCCCTACCATGCCCCAGATAGACGAGATATTGACGATGCAGCCACGGCCCTTTTTCAACATACCCTCTAGGGCATATCGACTGCATAAATAGGCTCCCGTAACGTTGACGGAAAACACCTTGTTCCAGTCTGCAAGCGTGGTGTCTTGCAGTTGCTTGACGAGAGAGATGCCGGCGTTGTTGACGAGTACGTCAATATTGCCGATTTCCTGAAATAATTTTTTTACGTCGTTTTCATTGGACACGTCGGCTTTGATTACCCGAAAGCCCTCCGCTTTCGCTTGGTCTGCCGAGCGCTCGTCCGAGGAATAACAGACGGCAACGGCGTAGCCCTTTTGCGCAAAAATGCGTGCCGTGGCAAGTCCGATGCCACGCACACCGCCGGTGATTAAAACTTGTTTCATATCTTTACTCCGTATAGGATAAAATTTCGCGTGCGATATCGTCGACGGTACGCTCGTCCGTGTCAATGATATAATCGGCTACCCGTTCGTAGACGGGGGTGCGGACGGGCAACAGGCTGCGCAATTTTTGCTCGGCGCCCAAAGATAGCAGCGGACGGGCGGCATTGACGGTTACGCGGGATAGAAGCGTTTGCAAAGAGGCACGCAGAAAGAAAATTTTGCCTTTTTCTTTTAAAAGGGAGACGTTTTGTTCCCGTAACACCAATCCGCCGCCCGTAGAGATGATGAGGTTGTCACGCTTGGCGAGCGACTGTACGGTCTGCGTTTCCAGATTGCGGAAGTGCTCCTCGCCGTATTTTTCAAAAATTTCGGAAATTTGCCCGTGTTTTTGAACGATCAGAAGGTCGGTATCCACACAGGTTTTGCCCGAAAGCCATTGCAATTTTTTGCCGACCGTGCTTTTACCCACGCCCATCATACCGCAAAGCACGACGTTCATCTTTTCAACCCTTCAATGGCTAAAACATAGCTGTTTTTGCCAAACCCCGCAACGACGCCCTTGCACGCAGGAGCGATTACCGAAGTATGACGGAACTCCTCACGAGCGTGCACGTTGGACATATGTACCTCAACGACGGGGGTGGTGATACAGCGAATGGCGTCGTGAATGGCGTAGGAATAGTGCGTATATGCGCCGGCGTTTAATACGATGCCGTCGTAGTTTGCATTAAAGCAGGACTGAATTTTACCGCAAATTTCACCCTCTATGTTGCTCTGATAAAAATCCACGCTGTCCCCGTTGGCTTGAGCGTAGGCGGAAATTTCCGCGTTGATTTGCTCGAGCGTCTGACTGCCGTATACGCCTTTTTCACGCATACCCGTCATGTTCAAATTGACGCCGTTGATGATTAAAAACTTCATAAATTGACTCCTTCTTGTTGGTACAGTTCAAAAAGCTCCTTTGCCCGTGCTGCGGACGGAGTGATATTCAAATAAATACAGTCGGCGTAATAGGCTTGGTAAAAGAGCATTGCCTCGCCGTTGACCGTCTTTTTGCCCAGGCTTTGCGCAAGGCGTAAAAACTCGGAAGTTTTAGGCGTATAAATTAAATCCACCGCCGTATCGCAGTGCGAAAGCACGTCTTCCCCGACGGGGGATTTGCCCTCGGTTTTGTGCATGCCTATACCCGTACAGTTGACGATAATATCGTAAAATTTCGGCTCTAACCGCTCCAACGGCGTAAAATCGGGAAATTCCCCGTGTACCTTCAAAAGACCCGCTTGGTTTACGTCGTAAGCGGATACGCTTGCGCCTGCGTCCAAGAGCTTTTTGATGACGCTTCTGCCGGCGCCGCCGCTGCCCAACACAAGCGCGCTTTTGCCCGCCGTCTGCACTTCGGCGTTTTCCAGCATGAGCAAAAAGCCCACACCGTCCGTGTTATATCCGCAGCCCGTTTTTACGTTGACGGTGTTGACGGCGCCAAACACCTCGGCATCGCCCTTTATTTCTTTGAGATAGGGCTGAACGGAGGTTTTATAGGGAATGGTGACGTTGAAAGCATCGTACCGTTCAAAGACAGTGGGAAGGAGTTTGACAAACTCCGATTCGGGAATGGAAACCGCTTCGTACGAGCACCCCATGCCCAAGCTATTGAGGATAAAGGTGTGCATTTTAGGGCTCAACGATTTGGATACGTCCTTGCCGATAACTGCTAATTTTAAGGTATTCATTTGTGACAATCCTCTCGGGTTTTATGGTTGATTTGCAAACTGCTGCATATACCAAAGGTATTTTTCATATGCAAGCTTTAGCTCGGCGTACTGCCCGTGCGACGTGGGTACGATCATGGACACTTCGTCGGATTTGGAGTTCTTTTTATCCAATTTTGCAAACGTCACGGCTTGGCTTACGTTGGCATATTTGGGTATCTCGCCCAACACAGCTATAATCAGCTCGTTGAGCTGTTCGGCATAATCGGGCGATACCATGCCCATATCGAGCGCGATTTTAAGCTCGTAATACATACCGATTAAGACAAACTCGCCGTGAGATAAGTTGCCGTAGTAAAGCTCTAAGGCGTGTGCTGTGGTATGCCCCATATTCAAGGATTTGCGCTCGTTGGCTTCCCGTTCGTCACGGCGGACGACGTCAGCCTTGTGTGCAATGCAATCGGGGGTAATTTCGGCAAGAAAATCAAGCGAGGACAACTGACGTATATTGGAGCGTAAGCGATTGAAAATATCCCCATTCAGACCGCCGTATTTGACGATTTCACCCAAACCGCAACGGATTTCCCGCTCGGGCAGCGTATGTAAGAAGGTGCTGTCCACCAACACCGCTTCGGGCTGGTAGAAGGCTCCCACCACGTTTTTGACCTTGCCCATGTCCACCGCCGTTTTACCGCCGACCGAAGAATCGACTTGTGCCAACAGCGTTGTAGGCACCTGCACGCAATGAATGCCACGCATATACAGCGAAGCCGCCAGACCGCCGATATCCCCCACCACGCCGCCGCCAACGGCAAACAGATAGGAGTTTCGGTGCAGCTCGGCGTCAATCATCGCCTGTAAAATTAAGAACAGATTTTGATGGGTTTTACTCTCTTCGCCGGCGGGCAGAACGTATACGGGCGTGGTGGCGCCGAATACGGAGAGAATGTCCTCGCGATAGAGCGAATATACGTTGCTGTCGGTGAGCACGAAGTTCTTATGCCCGCATAAAAACTTGGGCGTCAGACTTTTGAAACAGCCCTTTTGACAGGTGATAACGCTGTTTTGCGAGGGCGTGTGAATTTCTATTTTCATTGGGGTAAGTCCTCGTATCTTTTTTGCACCTCACGCAAATTGTCCCCACCCAGCCGAGCAGATACCACCTCGGCAAGCGCGGTACAAACGGCGCTTTCCAATACGATTTCACAGGCGCAAACGGCTGCTACGTCGCTGCGTTCGGTGGATGCACGCACGCTTTCGTGCGTGAGATAATCGACGGTATCCAGCCCCTGCATTAAGGTGGGAATGGGCTTCATTGCCGCGCGCAGGATAATTTCCTCGCCGTTGGACATGCCGCCCTCAATGCCGCCTGCGTTATTGGTTTTTCGCGTGAATTTTTGGTTTTCAAAATAAATTCTGTCGTGCACCTGACTGCCGGGTAAATGGGCGCAGGCAAATCCCATGCCCACTTCCACGCCCTTGATGGCTTGCACGCTCATCAAGGCGGATGTGAGCTTGGCATCCAACTTCTCCGCATAGGTCATACAACTGCCAAACCCGCTCTTCAAGCCCTTAATTCTGATTTCACAGACACCGCCCGCCGTATCGCCCTGCGCTTTGAGCGCGTCGATTTTTTGCATGGCTTGCGCTTGCTTTTGTTCATCGAGCATAAACAGCGGCTGCTGCTTTGCCTGTTCTAAAATTTCAAAGGGATAGAAGGTTTGGTCGCAGATACCGCAGAGAGAGCGGACGTAACCGCTGACCTGTACGCCGAGCGCCGAGAGGTATTGACGGCACACCGTGCCTGCGGCAACCCGCGCCGCCGTTTCACGGGCGGAGGCGCGCTCTAAGATGTTTCTGGCGTCCGTTTGGTCGTATTTTAAAACGCCCGTTAAATCGGCATGACCGGGGCGCACCTTGGTGAGCGTTCGTTTGGAAACGTCGGCTCCTTCGGGCGCCATGTATTCACGCCAATTTTCATAGTCGTGATTTTGCACCTATAAACAGAGCGGACTGCCCAAGGTGAGCGTGTTGCGCACGCCCGATAAAATTTCCACTTGGTCCTTTTCAATTTTTTGTCTGCCACCCCTGCCGTAACCGCTTTGGCGCAGCGCGAGATAGCGGTTGATTTGCGAAAGATCGATGGGAAGATTAGAGGGCAAGCCCTCGATAATGGCGATTAACGCCTTTCCGTGTGATTCACCTGCGGTGGTTAATTGAATCATATTGCCGCATCCTCCGTGTAAAATGATTTTTGTTTGACATAAAAAAGTGATGCCAGCTCGTCCGTTTGAACGGTAGCCGTGTCGGTTTGATTTTGATAGGTAACGGCGCAGTCGCCCTCTTTGTTGACGGTAATAACGATATTTCCGCATTCGTCCGTGCGATAAATTTCCCCGTTCGGGCTTGCCGCACGTAAGTTCTCTAAGGTAGCGGCTGAGGGATGGCCGTATTCGTTATTGACGCCGCAGGAGATGACCGCCGTGTTGAAGTTTAAAAGCTCTAACCATTCCAAAGAGGAAGCGCCGGCGCTGCCGTGATGGGATACCTTCAAAATTTCCGTGCTCGTGATATCCACCACTCTGTTCTGCCAATTAAAAATTGTTGGATCCAAGGCATATTCGCGCATCAACCGTCTCTCGGTTTCTTGCGGCATATCGCCGGTAAAGAGCGCGCTCATACCCAAATAATCCAGCCAAATTACGGCAGAAGAAGCGTTCGTATCTTCCCCGTCGTTCAGCTCCGCGTTTTGCGGCCATAGAAAGGTTAAAAAATAATTTTCGCCTGCAACGGTATTATACCGCTCGGATATGTGTACGTTTAGCGCCTTTTTGAGCGCCGTTTGACAGAGAGAAAAATAACCGTCGCCGTCGGAGAGCTTGGCTTGCCTCGGCAGGTAGACGTAGGACACCTCTACTTGGTTGAGCACGTTCTCTAATCCGCCGTAATGGTCTTGGTCGGCGTGGGTTAAAATGACGTAATCGAGCTTTTTTATCTTTTGCGTTTTGAGGTACTTTTCAATACAAACGTTGTTTTCTTTTTGACCGTCGCCGCCGTCTATCATCACTTTTTTACCGTCGGGAAGCTCTAAAAGCGTACAGTCCCCCTGCCCTACGGATAAAAAGTGCATTTTCAGCTCGCCCGTCTGCCAAAGGGATTTATCCTTATCGCAAGCCGTCAAGCCCAGGCATAAGAGCAGGAGCATGCCCGCAAACAAAACCAAAAAGGCAATGGGTATTTTCAGTTGTCTTTGTGGGATATAAAGGTTCAATGAATTTTTTCTTCCGTATAATTGATAAGTTATTTTTTACGCCCGATGCAGCACTTCCCGCAGCTTTTCCTTGACGAAGGACATCTGCTCCCGTGCGGTGATATAACCGATTTCGTACATCTCTTCCAGGGAAAGCCTGCCGCCGTCCAGGGGCGTGTAGATGGCGAGCGAGGGCTGCAGCATGACGTCGCAGGCTCGGTAGCCACGTTCGGTGGCGTCCTTAGCGGTGGTGATTTTTACCGTGGAGTCGAGTGTGTCGGATAAAATGCGGGTGATGACGTTGCGGGCATACCTGTCGTTTTCGTTGCGAACGCCTGCGTTCAAATCAATACCGAGGATAAAATCCGCACCCCTCTCCCGCAGTACGTCGGCGGGAATGGAGTTGGTATACGCCCCGTCGATGAGCTCTTTACCGTCAATATCCACGCTGTGGAAATAGGGCGGAACGGCGCTGGAAGCCGTACAGGCGCGCGCAACCTTGCCCGATTGCAGGAGCACCCCTTGCATGCTTTGCTTATCCGTTGCCCAGGCGTAAAAGGGTAAAGACAGCGAAGAAAAGGTTGCGTCTTTTAAATATTCGTTGAGCACGTCCTCAATGAAGGTCATATCCATGTACGGGCGCAGATAGCGCACGTACTGCTTTAAGCAGATGTTTAAAACGACTTCTTTGAGCTCGTCCGTGGTATAGCCGTGGGCGCAAAGCCCGCCCACGATACTGCCGATGCTGGTGCCCGCAAAGCAGTTGAACGTAATGTTTTCTTCCTCAAACGCCTTCAATGCGCCGAGGTGTGCCATGCCCTTGGCACCGCCTGAGCCCAAGGCGACGCCGAGCAATTTTTTCTTTGGTGAACGCTTGACAAACAGTCCTTTTAAAGATTGAATGATGTTCAAAACAGTTCTCCCGTTTGGATTAAAAATGCAAAAGTATACACTTTTACCTATAATCCCTCTATTTTATTTTAACGCAAAAAAGCGTAAAAGTAAACGTATTTTATTCCATATTATATGTTTTTTAAAAAAAATCGGTTAAGCAAACCGCTCAACCGATTGATTTTTGTTATTTTTTATGATTTTTTGGACTGAAAAATGAAATTTTCACCGACGTAATCGATATACACGCTTTCGCCCGTTTCAATACGGCCGGCTAAAAGCTCCTCGGAAAGTCTGTCCTCTATTCTACGGCGAATGACGCGCTTTAAGGGGCGTGCGCCGTACGCTTGGCTGTAGCCTTCCTCTACCAGCTGCTTACGTGCCGACGGGCTGATATACAGCTTGATTTCCCGATCCTGCAGGCGTTTGGACAGGCCTTCTATGAGCTTGTCGCAAATGACGCCCGCTTCCTCTTTGGAGAGCTTGTGGAATATGATAACGTCGTCTAAACGGTTCAAAAATTCCGGACGGAAGTGCGTTTTCAACGCCTCGGTGATGTCCTGCTTCATGCTTTCGTATTCGTCCTTTTCATCCTCGACGGCAAAGCCCATGGGCTGCATTTCACGCACCTTGGATGCGCCGATATTGGAAGTAAGCACGATGACGGTGTTGCGGAAGCTGACCACTCTGCCCTTGCTGTCGGACAGTCTGCCGTCGTCTAAAATCTGCAATAACAGATTGAATACGTCGGGGTGTGCCTTTTCAACTTCGTCGAACAGCACCACGGAATAAGGCTTGCGGCGAATTTGCTCGGTGAGCTGACCGCTCTGTACGTTGTCATAGCCGACGTAGCCCGGCGGCGCGCCGATGATACGGGAGATGGAATGCTTTTCCATAAACTCGCTCATATCCAAACGAATCATCATCTGTTCGTCGCCGAAGAGCGCTTCGGCAAGCGCCTTGGTCAAGTCGGTTTTGCCCACGCCCGTGGGACCGACGAAGATAAACGACCCGATGGGACGGTTATTTTCCTTCAAGCCCGCCCGCGCCCGACGAATGGATTTTGAAACGGCAACAACCGCTTCATTTTGCCCTACGATACGGGCATGGAGCCTATCTTCGAGCTGTAAGAGCTTTTGGCTCTCTTCCTCGGAAAGACGGGCGAGCGGTACGCCCGTGCGGTCGCTGACGATGGCGGCAACGTCCTCGGCTTCGATTTTAGGCATCAAGGCGTTGTACTGCTTTCGCCAGGTTTCTGCCAATAAATCTGCCTGCTCGGTCAATTCGGTAATTTGCTTTTGCAGCTTTTGCGCCTTTAAGGTATCGCCGTTGGCAAGCGCACGCTCCTCGTCCACGTACAGTCTGTCGATTTTATCGTTGAGCTCCTGCACGCCCTGCGGACCCGTGTACGCCGTCAAACGGGAACGGGACGCCGCCTCGTCGATGAGGTCGATGGCTTTATCGGGCAGGTATCTGTCCGCGATGTAGCGATCGGACAGGGTTACGGCACTTTCAATGGCTTTGTCGGTGATGGTGACGCCGTGGTGCGCTTCGTACTTATCCCGCAAGCCCTGAATGATTTTGATGCAGTCCTCGATGGCGGGCTCCTCGACCACGACGGGGGTAAACCGCCTTTCGAGCGCAGGGTCCTTTTCAATGTATTTACGGTATTCGTCCAAGGTGGTTGCACCCACGGTCTGCAGCTCCCCTCTCGCCAACATGGGCTTTAAAATGTTTGCGGCGTCCATACTGGAATCGTTAGAACCGCCTGCGCCCACGATGGTGTGTATTTCGTCGATGAACAGAATGATATCTCCGCTGCGCTTGACTGCGTCGACGACCTCCTTCAAGCGTTCTTCAAAATCGCCACGGTACCTTGCGCCTGCCAGCATGCCCGCAAGATCGAGCGAAAAGACGATTTTTCTCTGCAACAGCTCGGGTACCTCGCCCTTGACAATTGCCTGCGCCAAGCCCTCGACGACGGCGCTCTTGCCCACGCCGGCTTCACCGACCAACACGGGGTTGTTTTTGGTACGGCGGGAGAGAATTTGCATTACCTTTTCAATCTCTTTTCTTCTGCCGATGACGGGGTCGAGCTTGCCTTCCGCCGCACGGGCGGTGAGGTTGAGCCCGTATTTATCCAACTGGTGGGGCAGCTCACGCACCTCAAAGTGATAGGACGAGCGAGTCTTTTTTTCTCCGCCCGAATAGGTTCTTTCAATCAAACGGTAATCGTTTTTGAATACCTCTTCGAGCGCCAGGCTCATGCCTTTGATGTCGATGTTCTGTTCCCGGAAGAAGTCGTAAGCATAGCCCTTTTGCGAACGGATAATGGCCATTAAAACGTGCTCGGTGCTGATGGCATAGTTCCATTTTTCAGGGGTATATTCAAGCGCCAAGTCTTTGGCATCGTCCAAAATACCCTTGGTTCGGGGGGTGGGCCCCACCGTGGTGTTGTTCATATCGCGCTTTCTGAAAAAGAAATCCGAAAAATCGCGCTTTTTTACCCCGAAACGGGTGAGAATAGCGCATGCGCCGCAATCGGGGACGTGTAGCATGCCCAAAACCAAATGCTCGGTGCCGATGTATTTGATGCGGATTTTCTCGTTGGTCTGTTCGATGCACCGAAAGACGCACTGTAAGTCCTCGGAATATCTCGATTCGTTGTCCATGTCCTTCTCCTTGACTGTCGATTATTCGTTGCGCAGGAGCGATTTGAGCTTTGCCTGCACACACTCTGCACGGTAAATTTCCCGCTCTTCCCGATTCATATTTTCCTTGGAAAAACGGTTGATATTGGAATCACGCATACTGACGATTAAGTCGTCCAACTCGGACATGGTATCCACGGGATACAGCCCCATGCAAACGCCCAATTTGAACTCGGATATCAGTTTG
>JAFVZP010000071.1 GCA_017508105.1 Clostridia bacterium | reverse complement strand
TGGCTACTTTCACTCTGTATTTTGCGTTATTTTCGCATTCGTATGTGGTTGGCGTTGATTTTATGTACGGTTTTATCCCTCTCCGTCGGCGCGGCGGTATTTTTGCTGTTATATAAAAGCCGAAAGAAAAAGTTTTTACTCGCACAAGACAGAGAGGAAAAGGATAAGCTCATGCTGCACTTGGCGCTATCTTCCTTGGAAGAGAATAAAAAGCTGTTTGCGCCCGTCTTGAATAAAGGCGAGCGAACCTATCTTCTGTTCAGCATGCAACCGCTTTCTGCGGATACGTTGGCGGAGAAGATACGCCGATGCCCCAAGGACCAACGCTTTACTGTGTTTTGCAATACCCTTTCGCCCGAGGCGAGAAAATTATGCGATGACTTCGGCATTACCGCCTTGGAAGGCGGCGTGGTATACGCCAAGCTAAAAGCGACAAATGGATTGCCGCAAACGTATATCTGCGCCGAAAAGAAAAAACGCGGTGTGAAGGAAAAGCTCAAGGTGAGCTTTCATAAAAAAAACAGCCGCTCCTTTTTTTTCAGCGGAGCGGCGTTGTTGATTTTGAGTTTGTTTTCCTTTTTTCCCGTCTATTATATTATCAGCGGTTGTCTTTTGGTGTTAACGGCGATAGTCGTGCGAATTTTCGGTTATGCGTAAAATTGCATTGGGTAAACGCTGAATGACGTCCGTAGCGGTAACCGAATACTGCCCCAAGGCTTGCTCGCACAGCTCGCCCGCAACGCCCATGACGTAGGCACCGCAGACCGCCGACTGCGTGAGTGTGTGACCCTGCGCGCAAATCGAGGCGATGAAGCCCGAGAGCACGTCTCCACTGCCACCCTTGGCAAGGGCGGCGCTGCCTCTAAGATTGAGGTAGGTTTTTCCTTTGCCGTAAATGAGAGAAACGGCGCTTTTGAGAAGGACGGTTACGTTGTATTCCTCGGCAAAATTCTGCACGAGCTTTACACCGTTTTGTTGAATTTCCTGTACAGAATAACCCGATAAACGGGAAAATTCTTGAATATGCGGCGTGAGGAGCACGGCGCATTTTTTATTTTTTAAGGGCTGTAAGCCGTATTTTGCCAAGGCGTTTAAAGCGTCTGCATCCAAGAGGAGATTGCCCGTGTATTCGTTTAAGAGATAGCAAATCATCTTGTAAATTTCCAAGCTGACCCCAACGCCCATACCGAAGGCGATGCATTGGCTTTTTAAGAGCTTTTGCATATCGAATTCACAGTACGAAAAGGCGGTTTCGCCTTGAAAGCAGGTTAAAATTGCCTCGGGAATTTTGCCCGAAAAAATCGGGAACAGCCCTTGTGGAACACACAGCCTGGTATACCCTGCGCCACCCTTCAACGCAGACATGGTAGCCATCAACGCTGCGCCAACGTAGTCTTTACTGCCGGCTATAAGGTCGACCTTTCCGTATACCCCCTTATGGGTATTGCGCCTTCTTTTTGGGAAAAATTCAGCAATATCCGCATCCTCTAAAATGATTGCGGCGTCCTTTTCAACCGCGCAGGCGTCTATGCCGATATCGACCTTGACGAGCTTGCCGCATACGTCCGTGCCATCATTCAAAAACAGCCCGTGCTTATATTCACCGATGGCAAGCGTTTTATCGGCTTGAACGCATACGCCCATTTTTAAACCGTTGTCGCCGTTCAAACCGCTGGGTATATCCACGCTTAAAACGTAGGCCGCCGAAGTATTGATAAATTCGATGAGCGCGCGTTCGTCCCCTTCGACGGTGCGATTGAGCCCCGTGCCGAAGATGCAGTCGATGATAAAGGGATATCTGCGACGGGGCATACGGTTGAAAACCCCCCCTTTATATTGCGCTTTGACGGCGGCACAATCGGGAGAAAAACTCTTGGCAAGGCATAAAACCGCCACCTCTACGCCCTGTTCTTGCAGAAGTCGGGCGCAGCAAAAGCCGTCGCCGCCGTTGTTGCCTCCACCGCAGACGATTAACACCTCGTTGAGTTTTAAGCTTTTTAAAATATTTTTCGCCTCTTGCGCAACGGCTGCACCCGCACGCTCCATTAAGGCCAGGGACGGCACGCCGAGCGTTTGAATGGTGTATTGGTCAGCTGCGCGCATTTGTTGATTGGATAAACTTATTTGCATACGTTCCCCCTTTATTTTAAAGCCGCAGGCTGACTTCGCCCGCTGTTACCGTGCGTAGCTGCCCCTTTTCCTCGACGATGAGTCTGCCCTGTTCGTCCACGTCTATCGCCGTCACTTGGTGGGCTCCGTCGGCTTGTATAAGCGTAACGGCTTGCTTGAAAAAGAAAATGTAGCGTCTGTATTCTTCTGAAGAAAAATTTTGATTTAAATGAAGTATAAGCGATTGTTTGACTGCGTTGACATCTGTATTTTTGCCCAAAGCCTCGGACATGGTAGTGGCGATGGGGTGCAATTCATCGGGCAGGCGGTTGTTGACGTTGAGCCCGATGCCCACGATAGAGCGAGCGAGAAAAGCGCCCGAAAAGGTGTTTTCAATTAAAATGCCACAAATTTTTTTGTTTTGAACGTAAATATCGTTGGGCCACTTGATGGCAGGCGTCAAGCCAAACTCCTCCAACGTTTTACAAACGGCGATGGAAGTATTGCGCAAAATTTGAAATACGTCCTTGGCGGGGTAGGCTTGGTAGTTGGTCAATTTTGTCAAATACAAGCCACCCATGCCTGAATGGAAGCTTCTGTTTTTAGAACCTCTGCCCTTTGACTGGCTTTTTGCGATAACGATTATATCCCCTTCGTTTGTATGGGATTTTGCGTAGTCGTTGGTGGAGGGCAAGGTGTCAAATTCAAGTATCTTCATCAATTTCTCCAAAGGCTTGCAGGGCGGATTTTACAGTGTCGTATTCAAACCCCTTGCCGATTAAATAGCGAAAGGCTTTGTACAGCGTTTCTCTGTCAGAGGGCTTATTTTTCATGTATTTTTGCAGAATTTTGAGCGCCGATTGCTCCTCGCCCTGGATATTTTCCACGGCTTGATGCGCCTGCTCGACGGATATGCCCTTTTTTTGCAGCTCCAAGGCAATCAACCGTCTGCCTTTGGTTTTACCCGCGCTGTTGGTGTACTGACGGGCGTACTCCGCGTCGTCTATATATCCGTAGCTTTCTAATTTTTCCAAAACGTACTCAATGATGCCGTTCAAATAACCCTTTTTCTTTAAAAAATCCGTAATTTGCTTGCGGGTTTTCATGGACGACGAGAGATGATTCAACGCCTTGTCCAGCGCCGTCATTTTTTCGCTCTCCAGCTGTAAATTATCAAGATAAGACGGAGAGACTTCTGCGCCGCATTTCAAGCGGTTGTTCATTACCACTTCCAGCTTCATTCCACAGTAAAACTGCCCGTTGAGATAGATGTTACAACGGGTTTTATCCTTTTTTTGCGGTAAAATTGCGGTAATTTCGCCCATAGCGTACTCCTTTTGTCCTTTTCATTGTAGCATGATTGCACGCTGATGTCAAGAAGAAAAAAGCGGCGTAAAACGCAAAAAATCGGGTGGAGAATACCCTCCACCCGACTTTTATTTGATGAGATAATTCAATGAATTTTTAAGCGTCTATTTCGCTTTTTTTGAACGCTTTTCGAATTGCAAAGAAGCCCCATACGCCGAGACCTACAACCACAACGGCAGTAACGATGTACATAATGATCTGCCACAAAGGCATAAGCATTACAAATTCGCCACGGTACGCATTGCTATTGGCAACAACGTATAAGATATTCTTGCTTGCTTGACGGAGTACGGCTACGTCCGACTTGTTATTTTCGTCGGGGTTAGCCCAAACTTGCTGATTTGCAACTTCCAAGTTCAAGTCGCCGCCGGCATAGACCATGTCGCGTACGATCATGTGCTCGTTGGTGTTAAAGTCGCAGATAACCAAGCCTTCAAAGCCCCATTCTTCACGCAGAATGGTAGTCAACAGTCTATAATCCGAACCCGTGAATACGTTGCCGATACGGTTGAAGGAGGACATGACGCCCATTGCCTTTACATCGTAATCGAATTTAGCCGTCTTGATTGCAATTTCAAACGCTTTGAGGTAGATTTCACGCATGCTTTGCTCGGTTGCCCAAGTAATCAAACCGTTGATGCTGCGGTGCGTTTCCTGGTCGTTGAGTGCAAAGTGCTTTAAGTTGACGTATACGCCCTTAGCTGCTGCACCCTTCATAACCGCCGCCGTCATTTGACCGCTAACGAACGGGTCTTCGGAATAATATTCGAAGTTTCTGCCGCCGAAAGGAGAACGGTGAATGTTCAAGCCGGGAGCATACCAACCCGTGTAAGGTGCGCCGTCGCCCCTTTCGTTGCCGACCAAGCCTTCGTTACCCACGGATCTGCCGAACTCTTCCAAAATGTCAATATTCCAAGTGGAAGCAAATACAACCTCACAGCAATAGACGCAAGTACCGTAAACGGTAGGATCGCGCATGAAGTTACACCAGCCTACGGGACCGTCGGCAGAGGTCGTTTGAGGGATTTGGAATTCTTCAATGGCTCCGGTGTGGAAACCGCCCTTGTTGGTCAAATCCTTCATTTGCGCAACGGTCAACTGGTCTAAAAATCTTTCCCATACGGGATCGTTGTAATTCTTACCGACCAAGTCCTTAAACATAATTCCGTTGTTGGCGCCCGTCTGATATGCAGGGTCGTTCATTTGCGGTCTGTTGGGGTTGGATTGAGTGCTCTTAATTTTTGCGACGTACGCATCGTCTACGGCACAGTCAGTACCGTTGATGGTCTTTTCTGCCAACGTACGGTGCTCGGGCATGGTGCCTGCAAAGTCGCTTCTGGAAAGCAAGGTGCCGAGCTGAGCGTCCGAGTTAAACCATTCGTCGGTGTTGTCCGTGTACAGGTTTTTAACGGTGATGTCTGCCTGCTCTTCGGTGCCGTACATTGCCTTGTCGTAGTAAATGTTGTTTGCTACGCTTGCCGTAATGACTGCATCCGTCATGCTCTTTGCGTTGTGCGCATCGGTAGAAAGCGTGAAGGTATAATTGCCTGCTTCTACGACGTAGCCCTTTTGTCCGCTCTTACCCAAATAGTCGTAAGATGCGTATTCATAAGGGGTGTCAACCGTGATGGATACCGTTTCGGATGCGTTAGGCGCAATGACGGGAGTCTTTGCAAAGCCTACGAGAACCTTATGCGATTTTTCCAAACCGCCATCGTTGTAGGGAGGCGTTACGTATAACTGTACTACGTCCTTTGCGGGATAGCTGCCCGTGTTGGTAACTTCCACTTCAAAGGTCATGGCGGTGTTCTTTGTCAATGCCGTGGGGATATCCGATTTGTTGGTCAATTCCCAGGAGAAGGTGCTATAGCTTAAACCGTAACCGAAGGGATATACCACTTCCTCATCATAATTGATAGCGCCCTCAGCCGCTGCCGTTTCATAGTAACGGTAGCCGACGTAAATGCTCTCTTCATAGTCTACGAAGTATACGCTTTCGTTGGTCCAACCTCTACCTACTCTCTTGACGTAAGCGTCGGAGGTTTGGCCCGAAGGCGTTGCGCTGTCATAATAGTCGCCGCCGAAGTTTTGCCAAGTGGGATTTTTGGAGAAATCTGCGGCATAGGTATCTACGGTTTTGCCCGAAGGGCTCAATTGTACGGTGTTACCCGATGCGTCTTTATATTCGCCTTTGAGAATTTCGCCGAGCGCCATCAAGCCGTTGCCGCCTGCATAGCCAACCCATAAAATGGCGTCTACGCCGGCATTGTCTTGTACGTCCTTCAATTCCATGGTGGCAGCTACGTTGAGCAGTACAACCACTTTGCCAAAGTTCTTCGTGGAAACCGTGTTGATCAGGTCCTTTTCTTCTTGAGATAACTGCAAGAAATGCGTACCGTTTGCAATGTCACGGGGCAAGTCAAAGCCTTCGCCGCCGATACGGGTGATGACGATGAGCGCTACGTCGGAATATTCTTCACAGGAATCCCATACGCTTTGCTCGTAGGCGGAAATCGGCGTTTCACCCTCGTCGAGGACTACGGGCGTACCGTTGTCAAGATTAGTGGGGTTGGTAGATCTGCCGTTGCCGGATTTAGAGTTGTTCTTATAAAAATCAACCAAAGTTTGATTGTAGGTAAAGCCCGCAGCAGTCAAGCTGTCGAAAATGCTCTTGGAATCGGCGCCGATACTGCCGCCCGAGCCCGAACCGCCAATCGCCATGTTGACAGAGTTCTTGCCGAATACGCTGACCTTGGTTTCGCTGGCAGCCAAAGGCAAGGCGCTGTTGTTTGCGTTCTTCAAGAGCGTAAAGCCCTCACGGGTAGCCTCCAAGGTTAACTTTTCGCCTCTGGCTTTTGCCGATGCCTTGTCGGTAATACCTTCGTCCAATTGATAGTTAGACACTGCATCGCCGACAATTTGTGTGGTGGCACGACCCAAAACCGTACCGATCAGATCGTTTAAAATGGTGGAAGCCAATATATTGACTACCAACGCCAAAACCAATACGATGGAAGTGACGATCAGCCATACTCTGGAAGATAAATTTTTCCAAATTGTTTTCATTATTAACTCCTAATGAATGAATTTACAAAATATATGGGTTAGTTTTGAATAATCGAAACTGCTTGGGCAGGCGTACCGTGACCGTTATCCTGCGGTTTATACATACCGAGCTGTGCGTTCGTGCTAATTTTAATGCAGTCGACTACGGGAGAGATTGCGCCCAACGTACCCAAGCCGGGAGCGTCGCTGTTTGCCGTAACGAGCGAAATGCAGGTTACGCCCTTCTTCAACGAAAGCGTGGTGGTAATTTCAAAATCGCCGCCGTGAACGATAGCGGGAGCAACGTCTGCAGCTTCAACGACAATCTCTTCACAGTCCCATTCGGTGATGTATCTGGTATTTCTGGTGTCTACCATGTCGTTGCCTTCAAAATCGAAGTTTAAGAACATTTCATCCCAACGGCCGAATGCACCGCCTTCGTTATAGGACATCAAGTCTTCAGCGGTTACGTCGTCGATACGAATATTGTAATTGTCGGGCGTGAGCACCATATCGATAAATTCTGCGCCCAGGGAAAGCACGAGCTTGGCGTCGTTTACGTCTCTGTCCGATACGATGAGGAAGTTTACGCTAACGCCGGGACCCGCCAAATAGGTTACGCAGCCTTGGTACTGTCCGCTGAAGCCTTCTTCACCACTCTTTGCCATACTGGCACCTACGCCGGCGCCCGAAAAACCGGGGCCCGATTTACTTGTCAAATCGGTGTTTTCAGCTTCAAATACGTAGGTTACTCTTTGACCTTCGGTGTGGTTTTTCAAATAATCCTTGTATGCAAAGTTGGGGTCGGGCGTAAAGCCGGAAGGACCTTCGGGGTCTACGGACGAACCGCCGGGCGTTACCGACGAGCCGGGCGTTACGGACGAACCGCCGGGCGTTACGGAAGAGCTGGGAGTCTGCGACGAGCCGGGGGTAGAGCTGGAACCTTCGCCGGGATCACAGGCTGCGAACACACAAGCGCTGCATACCATGGTCAAGGCACATACTGCGATTGCAATTTTCTTGATAATTTTGTTCATATGCTATGAACCTCCTTTTGAGTTGTTTTTGAATATTTCATCCTTTAATAAAACGGCAATATAGCTTCGATAATGGCAATGGCCACTACCGAAGCTATTTTTGCCATTTTTTATCTATTATAAGGGATTCCCCTCTTCAAGGAATATCCTGCTTATAATGGATTAGTCCTTTTTGCGGAGAACAAACGCAGCAGCACCGAGAACTACGGTTGCAGCGATTGCACTGCTAACACCGATGATACCGCCACAGCCGCCTTGTGCAGTATCAGCATCTGCAACAACGTCTTCAATGGTGAAGGTGATGGGATCTCTGCCGTCCATGTAGGAAACGGTAACCGTAGTGGTCGTTCCTTCCTTGGTTACGGAGATGTTGGCAACTTCGCTCGTGGTAATACCTGCGGTTGCTGCGGTCCACGTGCCTTCCGTACCTACCTTGTATTCCAAAATGCCTTCGTTGACACGGAATTGGATTGCGGTAGCTGCGGGATCTTCAGGCGTGATAGCGTCGCCGGTAACTTCGATTACGCCGAATACGGAAACGGTAGCCGTTCTGGTCTGCGTGGAAGTAGCATTACGTCTGTAAGTAATCGTTTGAGTAATATCGTAGGTGTACAAGCCGGGAGCGGTAAACGTACCGGTCAACTGGCCGTCTGCAAGGCTCCAGCCTTCGGGGATAACCATGGAAGCGGTTTCAACAGCCGTAATGACCTGAGCACTGTTGGTGCCGTAAATGTCGCCTACTTCGTAGAAGGTTGCGGGCGTGGAGAAGGATTGACTGGTTACGCCGGTTGCGGAAGCAGCAATCGTGAACGTGAAGGTTGCGCTCTTGGAAATCCACTTGTCTGCCGTCATGGTAACAGTAACTCTGAACGTACCTGCTTCACGAGGCGTACCGCTGATTCTGCCGTTGTTGAGGGTTAAGCCTGCGGGCAATTCGCCGCCGGTTACTGCATAGGATACGTCAGTCGTACCCAACGTAGCGGTGTTGACAGAGATGGTTTGATTGTAGGATTGACCTACCTTACCTGCCGTAAGCGTGGTGTTCGCAAACGCGCTGGTATCTAAGCAGTTGGTGTTAACGTTGGTGTTTGCGCCTACCCAGCATACACGGGTTGCACAATCACGGAGCGTCCAGTACTGCGTAGGAGATTCGGGAACTACGCCGCCGACTGCGTCGCCGTCACGAACGCCACCCTTACCGTCACGGAGCGAAGCGTCCCAAGTACCGGTGATGGAGTTGGTACCGGAGAATCTGCCGAGAGGCAATTCACAACCGCCACGCATGAGGTAGTTTGCCTTACCTTGGTTGCTCGAATAGTAGTCGGTTACAGCCTGGCCCTTGAAGCCCCATTCGTAACGCATGATCTGTTGTACGGTCATGTAGTTAGCGAATTCGTTGATAGCGCCGACACGGTTGAATGCCGTCATGACTGCGGATGCGCCGCCGTCCTTCACTGCATATTCAAAGTTCTTGAAGTAGTTTTCACGGATGGTTTGTTCGTCTGCCCAAGTACAGGTACCCATACGGTTGGTTTCTTGGTCGTTCAAACCGAAGTGCTTGATGTAAACGTAGCACCCTTTGGATTCAGCACCGCGGCAAACAGCTGCAGCGATGATACCGCCTTGGGTAGCGTCTTGAGAGTAATACTCGAAGTTACGGCCGGAGAATGCAGAACGGTGAATGTTCATTGCAGGAGCGTACCAGCCGGGGATATCCAAATAGAGGGAGTCTTCACCAACGCAACGGCCTTGCGCTTTAGCAAGTTCGATGTTATAGGTGGAAGAGATGTTTACTTCGCAGGGCCAGTTCGTACCGCCTCTGATGTTTGCGGGACCGTCTTGGTCAACTGCGCTGTCCTTACCGATGGAAGCCAAACCGGGGGTCTGGTAGGAACCGTTGGACAACAACGTAGCCATTTCCTGATAGGTGAGCTGGTTCATAAATTGATCCCAAGCTTCCTTTTCAGTCATTTGAGTTGCAGCGCCCTCTACATAGTAAGGGTTGCCTTCTTTTACGGGTTCGTTGCTCCAGTAATCGGTACCTGCCATTTCCTTCAATTGAACGGCAGTTTTGCCGCCCGTACGGCCGGAAGTGTCAGCTGCTTGCGTCCAGGTTGCGGGAATATCGTCGTTGGTCTTGTACCAAGGGTCGGTGGGTAAGTCGTCTGAAGAATTATAGTAAGCGGTGTATCTTGCGTATCTGTCAGTCGTTTGCGTGTTACCGTTGTTAACTGCAAGAGCGCTGATTCTAGCGCCGTATACACGTTCAGCGTTGGTTGTAGGCGTAGGGAAGTTGCCTGCAGCCGTCATATCCGTCTTACGGGACATAATCTTCATCGTGGAATCGGAATCGGCTTCTTTTAAGTTCAACAGGGAGTCGTAATCGTCACCGTTGGACAAAGGCGTGTTGTTGGTCGTGTCGGCATCGTTGTCGAGAGAGGTGGTCTTTGCAGTCAAGTCAAGGCTCACCGTATCTTCTACGTCGTGAGAGTTGTTCTGCAATCTGATTTCATAATCACCTGCTTCAATTTCCCAACCTTTATAGGTGTTATTGTTTGCATCGTCATAGTCGAAGGATGCGATGTCGCCCATTCTTACCTTCAAGGTGAGAACTTGGCTTTCACCGGGGCTCAACAGGTCGGTCTTATCGAAGGACACGAAGGATACTTCAGCCTTTTCAATACCACCGTCGGTATAAGGAGCGTGAACGTAAAGCTGTGCAACTTCCTTGCCGGCTACGTTACCGGTGTTGGTTACCTTTACCTGTACGTCTACCTTATCGTCCAGACCTTGCGCAGCGTTGATAGCAGCTTCGAGGTCAGCAGCATCGGTTACGATTTCCTTTTCAAAGGTGGTGTAGGATAAGCCGTAGCCGAAGGGATATACGATTTGTTCGTCGTACCATTCTTCTCCGCCTTCGTCCATGTCTGCAGCTACGGTTTCATAATACTTGTAGCCGAGATAGATACCTTCTTCGTATTCGAGGGTACCGACCGTACCGGAAACGGTACCACCGTTCTCGTTCTTAACGGCAGTGTTGTAACCGTTGTTCATGATGGTACTTGCAGCCGAGGTCATGCTACCGTTGCTGCCGTAGATTTGTCCGTGACCGAGGTCGCCGTAATCATTCATGTAGTCCATCAAACCGAAGTTCTGCCAGGTGGGGTCTAACTTGTGGTTACGGGTGTAAATGTCAACCGTTCTACCGGAAGGATTTACGTTGCCGTTCAATACCTGACCGACTGCTTCCAAACCGTGGTTACCGGGTTGGCCAATCCAAAGGATTGCGTCGATTTCTTCGTCTTCTTCCAACTCGCCGAGTTCCATAACGTTAGCGCAGTTTACCAATACGATAACCTTGCTGAATTTGCTCTTGATGTATTCAAGCGCAGCCTTTTCGTTGTCGTCGAGGGAGAGCACGTGATCGTAAGGATCGGAGTGCGTGGGAAGGTCGAGGGTCAACAAGTCGGAACCTTCACCGCCCGAACGGCCGATGGTAAAGATAGCTGCGTCGCCGTACAGGATGTAGGAATATTCCGCTTCTTCGAGTACGTCTGCCTTCGGGTCAACGAGAATGTTGCTTCTGCCGCCCCACATACCTGCGGTTACCATTGCCTGGGTTTGGTTGTTTGCATAAACAGTTTGCAATGCAGGGTTGATTTTATAGCCTGCGTTTTCCAAGCTCTGGGGCAAGGTGTAGTACTCGCCGCCACCGCCGCCCGAACCGGTACCGCCGGTTACGGGAGAGTAAGAACGGGCACCGAACAAGGAAATGTTCTTAACGCCGCTCGCCAAGGGAAGAACGCCGTTGTTCTTCATGAGAACCATGGATTCTGCTTCAATCTCTACGGCAATCTGTTCTGCAAATGCAGTAGCTTCCGCATGATTGTTAAAGTCGGAATACCACTTACCGTTTGCGCTCGACCAAGCCGAAGCGCCGAAGGGTGCGACAATTCCGGTTGCGAGCATCGAGCCTGCCATTGCAAGCGTTGCGCCGCCAACCAAAATCTTCTTACCCAAAGTTTGAGTCTTAGACTTCATTGAAAAATACCTCCAATAAATTTTAAAATTGCATGAAAGATAATACATTTTCCCCTTTCATGACTTTAATTATATACATTCTAACATATTTTTTAAAAAATGGATTAATTTTGGTATAAATGGTCTATTTTTAGGTATAATTGGTAATATATGGCTACAACAAAAAAAATCGGAAAAAATCGTGAAAGTTTTTTCCGAAAAAAATGATTTTTTATTCTATAAAGGGCTGTGAAAAGCCGATTAAATTTTATAACAAACAAAGTCCTTTTTAAACTCGTTCATGCGGCGGCGGGAGACGGGAATGGCTGTTTCTTTGCCCAGATCCTTGACGGTAATACCGGTGCTGTTTACGGCTGAAACGTGCCGCAGATTGACCAGACAGCCGCTGGTACAGCGAGCAAAGCCTGCATCTTTTAACTCTTCGTATAATTGGTCCAAAGAGCCGCGTTCTTTATAAATGCCAGTCTGTGTATGAAAGATACGGTGATTTTTCTCCTTGAGGACATAATAAATTTGCGCAAGCGGAATGCGGAAGTAATCGTCTGCGCTAAGGCGTAGCGTCAATCCGCTCTCCCCTCTTTGCTCGGCAAAATTCAATACTTTTTTTAACAGCTTGGAGAAAACAGCGTAATCAATGGGCTTTACGATAAAATCCAGCGCATTGAACTGATATCCCTCAATGGCGTACTTGCCTTGGTGGGTGATGAATACGATGACAACCGTTTTATCCGTTTTACGAATTTTTTTGGCAACAGCCAAGCCGTCGATGAGCGGCATGGAAATATCCAAAAAAACAGCGTCGTATACGGGGTTATAGTGCTCTGCGAATTCCATGGCGTCGCTTTGGGCAACCACCTCGATTTCTTCCCCCGTTTGCTTTGCATACCGCTGCGTAAAACGCTCGGCTTTCGCCAAGTACTGTTCATCATCGTCCACCATTGCGATGCGAATCATAAAACCTCCGTATGAGTTAATCGGGCTTAATTACTTTGCGTTGTTTTTGTTGTAATTGATCAAGCAACCGGCTAAGATAATCTTCTTTTCATCGGGCGTCAATCCGCCGATGGACAGAACAATATCCTTCACTTTGCCTGCGCTGATATGCTTTGCCAGAATTTTTTCCGAGCCGTTTTCAATGGCTTCACGAATGCCTTCCACGTAGACGTAATCTCCAACCGAGAATTTCTCCTTTTGGCAAAGGAAGGGTACCATGCCCCAGTTGATGAGGTTACTGCGATAACGCTTGGTGGCGTATTCGTTGGCGATATTTGCCACGCCGCCGAGCACTCTTTGACAGGATGCAGCCTGTTCTCTTGCAGAACCGTCGCCGGGCTTAACCGCCACAACGCAGCTGCCGTAAACGGTGTTTTTGCCGAGCGAAAGGCCGCCGAGCTCGCTCAATACTTCTTGGGGCAGGTCGCCCGTTTCACGGCGAGCTTGCTCCTCTGCCTGCACGGCTTTGGCTCTGCCAACGTAGGCAGGGTCCTTTCTCGAAAGGGCAAACGAGGCGAGCTTTAAGGGGTTGGAACGGTAGGAAGACGTTTCGCCTGAGGGAATGAGCTCGTCCGTAGTGGTAACGGGGTCGGTGAGAACGGATACCATCTTCATCAGGAGATTGTCGCCCAGAGCGATTTGTTCGGGCCAATCGGCGATGTTGGGGCCGTAGACCAGTTTTTCCTGCGCCTTGGGGCAGAGTGCGCCGTGGTAAACGCGGTTTTCGTAGATGGATTTATCGTAGGTATATTTTTTGATTTTTTTGGTGTACGAAACGTCCAGAGCGGAGGTGAGGTAGCCACCGTTTGCCGCCGTTGCGGCGATACTTCTGGCGTCCATCAGGGCAACCGCCGCCAACTGACCGCCAGAAGGCTTGGAGCCCTCTCTGTTTTCAAAGTTACGGGTGGTGTGACGAATGGACAGACCGTTGTTTGCAGGAACGTCCCCTGCACCGAAGCAAGGACCGCAGAACGCCGTTTTGACGATAGCGCCGCTCTGCATCAAACCGCCGATATAGCCGCCGTCGACCAAGCCCTTGAATACGGGCTGGGAGGAGGGATAGACCGAGAGCGTGAATGCGTCCGAACCGATGCTCTTGTTCTTTAAAATTTCATACGCTTCGGCGAGGTTTTCGTACATACCGCCTGCGCAACCGGCGATGACGCCTTGGTCGACCAATACTCTGCCGTCCTCGGTGATTTTATCGGTGAGCGTAAACGAGTCGTCCCCTTTGAGCTTTCTGCCCTGTTCTTCAACTTTTTGCAGGATTTCACGGGGATTTTTCAAAAATTCACGGATGGTATAGGCGTTGGACGGGTGGAAAGGAAGCGCAATCATGGGCTCGACGCGGGAGAGGTCGATTACCACGGCGCCGTCGTAATAGGCGGGCTGGGCGGCTTTGAGCTCCTTATAATCCCCCTCTCTGCCGTGCATTTTGTAGTATTCCTGCGTCTTTAGTCGGTTTCCCAAATCGAAGAGAGGCAGGTAGTTTCGGTGGTCATGACGTCGATACCGTTGCGGTAGTCCATGGAGAGATTTTTGATGCCGGGGCCGATGAATTCTAAAATTTTATTCTTGACGAACTGCTTTTTGAAGGTGGCGCCGACCAAGGCAAGCGCAACGTCCTGCGGACCTACGCCCTTTCTCAGCTTGCCTTTTAAATATACGGCGATGACTTCGGGACGCTTTACGTCGTACGTTTGGCTTAAAATTTGCTTGACGAGTTCGGGACCGCCCTCACCGATTGCCATGGTGCCGAGCGCACCGTAACGGGTGTGCGAGTCGGAGCCCAAAATCATGGCGCCGCATTTAGCGCCGCATTCACGCATGTATTGATGAATGACCGCCAAGTGTGCGGGAACGTAGTCGCCACCGTATTTTTTAGCGGCGGAAAGGCCGAATACGTGGTCGTCCTCGTTGATGGTACCGCCGACGGCGCAAAGAGAGTTATGGCAGTTGGTGAGCGTGTAAGGCAACGGGAATTTTTCAAGACCGCTTGCCTTTGCCGTTTGAATGATGCCGACGTAGGTAATGTCGTGCGAGGCGATGGCGTCGAATTTAATTTTTAAATTTTGCTCGTCGCCGTGGTTGTGCGAGCTTAAAATACCGTAGGAAAGGGTCGAACGAATTGCCTGCTGTTTTTGCTCTTCACGCAAAAAAGCCTGCGACTCCTTGACGAGCTTGCCGTCGAGATAGTAAACGCCCTGTCGAATTAATTTAATCATCAGTGAACCTCACTTTATTTATTTTATCAATATTCTTTAAGAATATTGTAACTGAAAATCAAATTTTTTTCAAGTATCTAAACGATATATTATAAAAAAATATTTGCCAAAAGCATTTTTTATGGTATAATAGCCGTATGAATACATTTCAATTAAAGTTTAAAACAAGCATCAACCTATTGGCGTACGTCGGCGTACTCGTCAGCGCCGTCGTATTCGCGTCCACCGTTTGGCGTTTCATTCACTTTGGCGGATTTAACGATTTTTACAGCGCCTTACAGTATATTATCCTTTTTGCGCTACCGATATTTGCCGCCGCCTTACTTCTGAGCGTGGTGCATTTCTCCAAATATACCGTAACCGATACCCAATTTATCACTTCGTTTGGCTTTATTAAGAGCAAATTCGCCATTGCCGATATGAAAAAGGTGGTATTGGACAAACCGAACTGTAAATTAGCCGTCTATATGGGCGAAGAATTTATGGTATTTTTGCTCAATGAAAAGTGGCAGAAGGAATTTATCGACTTGTTGCTCTCTAAAAATAAAAATATCCTCTACGACGAGGCTGAAGATATGGAACCCAAGCAAAAAGACGGTGAAGATCATTCGGATACAAAGGACAAATCAAAAGAATAAATAAAATAAATGCCCTTCGGAAAAAACTTCCGAGGGCATTCTTTTGTATACGGTAATTTAAGGACGCAAGCCACTGCCACCCTGCAAGGTGAAGGTTTCACCCGTGATGTAGGATGCGGCGTCCGAACAGAGGAACAGGCACAGTCCGCCAACGTCCTGTTCGGGGTCGGCAAAGCGGCCCATAGGCACGCCCTTAATGGTCTGCTCGTAACGGTCGGGATATTCCTCTTTGAATTTTTTCAAGCCCTCGGTCATGGCGAGCGGACAAATAACGTTGACGCGTACGCCGTCGGGAGCCCATTCGGTTGCGGCTACACGGGAAAGACCGCGAATACCTTCTTTTGCAGCAGCGTAGGAGGATTGAGCAATTCTGCCGAACAGACCTGCGCCCGAAGCAAAGTTGACCACGCAGCCCTTGGTCTGTTTTAAGTAAGGGAATGCGGCTTTCATATAGAAAAAGGTGGCGTATAAGCCGGAATTGATTGCCAAGTCGAAGTCCTCTTTGGAGTGGTCGACGAGCATCAAGCCCGATTTGGATGCCTGTGCGTTGTTGATAACGGCGTCGATTTTGCCATAGGCCTGCACGGTCTTTTCGATGACGTTTTGAATGGCTTTTTCATCGGCGCCGTCGGCGGTAACCGTTAAAACCTGCGCGCCGTACGCTTCCAGCTCTTTTTTAGCGTCCAACAGCGTGGATTCGGTTCTGCCCGTGATAACGAGCTTTGCGCCCGCTTTTGCAAATGCGGTGGAAAGCCCCAAGCCGATGCCTCTGCCGCCGCCCGTGATGATGACTACTTTATCCTGTACGTTCATAGTGTTTACCTCGTTGCAATTTATTGTATGCTTCTATTATATCATAACTGATAGGAAAGTCAACCGTGTGAAAGAAAAAAAGAAGGCAGGAAAAAATTATTTCCTGTCTTCTTCTGTTCTTTTTTGGGACGCGTATAAAAAATAAATGAAAACTGACGACTCTTTTATGCTTCTATGCGTTCCGCAAGAACTATATCTGAAAGCTGGGGAATACGGGAAAATAAAAAGTATAAATAGATATACGAATATCATTCCGACTGTCGTTTTCCCAAGCTACAAAGACAGTATGCGCACGCAAACGGCTTTTATACGCTGTTTTTAAAAAAATTATTCTTCGTCGGGCAGGTCTACGTTGTGATAGACGTTCTGCACGTCGTCCAAGGATTCGAGAGCTTCCAACATATTTTCAAAGGTCTTTACCTTGTCCTCGGGCAGGGTGATTTTATTTTGCGCAATCATGGAAACCGAGGCTTCGAGGAATACGATTCTGTCCTCTACCTCTTCGTTACGTCTGCCCTTGGGAGCGGCGGCAACCAATTCGGCGTTCTTTTCTTCTAAGAATTTACGCACGTCGGAGAATGCCTCGGGCGCGGTGAAAATTTCAAATACGTCGTCGCTGACTTCAATGTCGTCGGCGCCCGCTTCGAGCGCAAACTCAGTCATGGTATCCTCGTCCAGCTCTACGTTGCGGGCTACGACGATGTAGCCTTTGTTTTCAAAGTTATAAGAAACGCAACCGGTGTTGCCCATGGAACCGCCGTGCTTGGAGAGGATGCTTCTGACGTCGCCCGCGGTACGGTTGTTGTTGTCGGTGAGCGTTTGAATGATGACGGCGGAGCCGGCTACGCCGTAGCCTTCGTAGGTGAGTTCCTTGTAATCGGTGCCGCTGAGCTCGCCTGCTGCCTTTTTAATGGAACGCTGAATGTTATCGTTGGGCATGTTTGCTGCCTTGGCTTTGGCAATGACGTCGGCAAGCTTAGAGTTGGTAGCGGGGTTGGGGTTGCCCTTTGCCGCAACGGCGAGTTCTCTGCCCAATTTGGTGAAAATTCTACCTCTGGCAGCGTCTGCCTTGCCCTTTTTTGCGGCGATGTTATGCCATTTGCTATGTCCTGACATGGTTTTTTCTCCTTATAATTTACAGTTTAATCTTGAAATTGGGATTGCTTTAAAACGTACATGGCAATCCCTGCGGAAACGCCTGCGTTCAGGCTTTCTTGACTTTCTCGCATGGGAATGGTGACGGTATACTCTTTACGCTTGTCCACTTGGGCGGAAATGCCGTGGCCTTCGTTGCCGATGACCAAACAGTAGCGCTTGGGTGGGGTGAAACGGAAAATGTTTTGCCCGTTTAAATCGGCTGTAATCATAGGTACATCTTGGAGCGCCTGAAAAATTTGCTCGCCTTCACCGATATACAGCTTGGTGTGGAAAATGCCGCTCATACTCGAGCGCACCGCCTTGGGGGCGTAAGGGTCGGTGCAGTTTAAGAGATAAATTTCATCGTAGCCCGCAGCGTTTGCCGTGCGGATGATGGTGCCTAAATTCCCGGGGTCGGATACGCCGTCCAATAACAAACAGCTGTTTTTGGGCGGTAAAATCTCCCTTTTCGGCAGACGAATACAAGCCATGATGCCCTGCGGATTTTTCTCGTCGGAGAGCTTTAAAAAGACGTCGTCCGACACGATAAACACGGGCATGGGTGGTTCGATTAAGGGCATCGGGTAATATTCCGCCTTGCTTTTGGAAAGAATTAAAAGCGTGAGAGGCTGCCGTGTGGCAAGACATTCCGAAACCATTTTATCGCCCTCTATCAGGTATTCACCGTAGAGGTGGCGGTATTTCTTCTCTTTGAGCGAGAGGATTTTTTTCACCGTGGGGTTATTGCGGGAAGTGATGACCATTGCGCGTTACCGTCATTAAAAATAAGTCAAAAAGCCTTTAACAGACATTAAAGGCTTTGGTGGTTAGGTTATATTACAGAGCGGCTTTTGCTTTTTCTACGAGCGCCGTGAATGCGGCGGGATCGGAAATAGCCAAATCGGACAATACCTTTCTGTTCAAAGCAATGTCTGCCTTCTTCAAACCGTTCATCAATTTGCTGTAAGAAATGTTATTCATTCTTGCGGCAGCGTTGATACGGGCAATCCAGAGCGTTCTGAAATCTCTCTTTCTTCTCTTTCTGCCAACGTATGCATACTGCAAGGACTTCATAACCGCTTCGCGAGCGATTCTGTAAGAACGGTGCTTGCTACCAAAGTAGCCCTTGGATAATCTTAAAATCTTTCTACGCTTTTTAACTGCGTTCACTGCTCTTTTAATACGCATTACTTATATCCTCCTATTACTTCTTGTACGGCATCATACTCTTGACGGTGCTCTCCTGCGTAGGGGATACGAGAGTATTGGTGTGCAGTCTTCTCATTCTCTTTCTGTTCTTGGTATCCGCAATGTGGTTCTTGCCGCCGTGGGGTCTTTTAACCTTGCCGGTTGCAGTCAGCCAAAAGCGTTTTTTGGTTCCGCTATGTGATTTCTGTTTAGGCATAATCTATGTCCTCCAATTTTATTTTCTTAATTTTGATTGCTTTTTTTGTTCTGTGCATCCGTTTTTGCCGCCGAAAGCATCATGATGATGTTTCTGCCCTCTTGCACGGGCGGTTTATCCATAACGCCCTTGCCTTCGAGCATATCGAAGAAACGCTTCATGACGTCTACGCCCAAGGAGGCGTGCGCCATTTGTCTGCCTCTTAAGCGAATGGATACCTTAACCTTATTTCCAACGTCGAGGAATTTCATGGTCTGTCTTGCCTTGACGTTTAAATCGCCGATGTCGATTGTCACGGACAAGCCCACTTCCTTAACTTCGGTTATTTTTTGGTTCTTACGGTTCTCCTTTTCGCGTTTCATCTTTTCGAAACGGAATTTGCCGT
Organism: Clostridia bacterium; assembly: GCA_017508105.1. GTDB lineage: Bacteria > Bacillota > Clostridia > Christensenellales > Borkfalkiaceae > RGIG4074. Next base: position 5,230 of record JAFVZP010000071.1, on the reverse strand, counting down.
AGTCCATAATTTTACAGACGGGCGGCACGGCGGCGGGGGAAATTTCCACCAAATCCAAATCCGCTTCTTCCGCTAAACGCAGGGCCTCCTGCGGGGACATAACGCCCAACATTTCGCCCGTGGAAGAGATTACTCTGACTTCTTTTGCCCGAATGTCGCCGTTGATACGGCTTTGGTCTTTGTTGTTAATTTTCGTGCACCTCACTAAAAAAATACGGGTTGCCAATCAAAAGCAACCCGTAATAATCCTTATTTCGTCCTCAGACATTTCAGAAATTATTGAGCCGTACCAAAAACTGACTTTGTACGGCGAGAAGGTTCTCTTCTGCTTGACTTATATATCTTACAATAATTTCTTGAGATTGTCAAACGTTTTTCAGACGTTTTTTAATATTTTATTACGACTTTACGTTAAAGCAATTGTAGAATATACTTCAATATAATCGAAGTTGCTTGAATCGCTTCCCGTCGTAAATACGATTGTATTGTTCCCTTGCTTCAATTCTATGGGAACGAGTTTTACGCTGATAAACGTATGCCATTCCTCTTCACCGCCCGATATTGCCGGAACGGTACGGGTGGGAAGTATCAACGCCTGTCCGTTTACCGTTACGCTGAACCATGATTCAAACGACGCTTGGTTTGCACGCTTGCTGACACCGGCGAATAAATATGCCGTGGTTGCCTGCCCTGCGCGCACCGTAAACGTCAAGGTTTTACCTGCGCCCGAGAGGTCGCCTACATAGGAGCTTCCGCTTGCATAATCACGGTTGGTTCGAATGGCAGAATTGGTTAAACCGCCGCCCAATGCTGCGCTCTCCGCCTCGTACTTATAAGCCGTAGAGCCTTCGGGTACGTTTTCATCCACTTTTATGGGCGCACCCCATTGACGGTCGAGGTAGGCGATACGCTTGGTAAACCAATCGGTTAAATAATCGGAAGCCAAGCCCTGCGCCGTGGCAGCCTGATTATAACCGTTGAGCTGCGAAATGACTTCAAAGTTTCCGCTTAAACGTTCTCTCCACTTTTCGTAGTTTTTCTGATAATACGTTCTGTAGGTTGCTTTTTCTTGGGCAATGATTTCAAGCGCCGTATCAAATACGCCGTATTCCTTCAATTCTGCCCACTTCTCGCTAACCATTTCCTGGAACCATTCGGCATTTTTAACAAGGTTAAACCAAGGATTGCCTTTGTCTGCCGCATACATACCCTGCGCGTTGTTGCATACGCCGTTTACAATACCGAAACAGGAGTCGAAGTCCCAAGGCGCTTCAAAGGTTACTTTTTTATTGCCCGTTGCCGTCATATCCAAGGACAGATAGAAGCTCGACCAGTCGATGTCCAGATCGCAGGCAATTTCGTTTAAGATGTAGGTATCAACCAACGACTGCACGTCGATAACCGCCGAAACAGCTTCCTTTGCGCTTTGATATTCGTCCGTTGCCGAAACAATGCCCGAATAGTCTGCATTAAATTTATAATACGTGTTGCTCGTAATTGCATCTTTTGCGATTTTATATGCGTTGTTCATATAATTGCGCAAAAATTCAAGCTGAGCGTTATCGTAAATATCACTCTTTACGGTATAGCCTTTATGACCGTTTCTGCCGCCGCCGTCGTTCATTACGAAGGTAGGATCGCCGGCGTTATTGGGCATATTTTGTTCGTCCGTATAATATCCGTCGTACTCAAAGAAATAACCGATATCCGTACCGGTGTAATCGTCCTCTACTTCCGGAACACTGGTACGGCCGTCCTTTACCTCTTGCTGTTCTACCAAGAGATAAACGCCCCAATACTGACCGTTTAAGTATACTTCTACGTTTCTGAAATCCGTGCAATAGTATCCGTCCGAACCCAAAATGGTCTTTCCGAGATAAAAAGCAACGGTATTATTGCTCATGGATAAATCTTTCCAATCGGCGAGCAATACCCAGTTTTTGTATTTTTTCACCGCCGTGCAAGCCAAGCATATTGTTCTTTTTGCCGAATTTTATTCTAATCGGCTTTTTGGAATAATCTAACGTATAGTTACCGCGAACCTTTACTTCAGCCTCTACGTCGGTCAATTTGTAGTCTTCTTCGCAGTTGTTGACGGTAATCGTTGCGTCTACGTAATCAATTCTATCCTGCAGTTTATCGTTACGGTTATACGCCGTTGCCCAAGTATTATCCGAATCGGTCGGCGTATTGATACGGACGGCAGGCATTACCTCGGTAATCTGCGGACGGTAACTGTAAAGCTCGGTTTTATCTTCCTTTCCGGGCTCTTCACCGGGACCGGGCTCTTCGGACGAAGCGGGGGCGTCGGAGGACGCAGGCGTTTCAGCCGAGCTGCCCGAACTGCTGCCATCGCCGCTGCTCGAATTAGAAGGGTTGAAGCATCCGCCCATAACGGTGAACATCATGACGGCGCAACATAGGATTGCTAAAAGCTTAATAAGTTTCTTCATGTTTTTCCTTCCTTAATATTTATTAAAACTTAGTATCACAAGTATAACACATTTTTCCAATTTGTCAATACCCTTTTTGAATAATCATCCGCCAGAATATCGACTAAGTTTTTATATCATAGAAAAAAAGGTGCATTTTCCGTGCACCTTTTTTGGTTTTTAAAGATTATAAGCCGGTAAGAACGTCCTTAGAATCGCCCCATTGCGTGTTGAGGTAATTGAAACGGGCATACAACCAGTTGTAGAGATACTGTGCCGCCAAGGATTGCGCCGTTCTGTAATCCTTGTAGGAGTTCAAGGTGTTGTTGAGTTCCATGTTACCCTGCGTAACACGGCTTTCCCATGTTTCGAGGTTGTGGATGTAGTTTTGACCGTATTTTTGAGTGTTCGTATTGATTAAATCCAAAGCGGATTTGAATACGCCTGCTTCAGCAAGCTTCGCCCATTTTGCCTTAATCATGTTTTGGAACCAGGTTTGATTCTTAAGCAAGCTCAACCAAGGGTTTACGCCCTGTTGCGCATCGTTGGACGAGTTGCCACCCCAACCGGGCCAATTGTTTCCGCCGGAGGAGGAAGAGTTGGCGTCTTTGATGTATAAACCGCCCGAAGCGTTGTTCATGTAACCGGTCTTAATACCGAAAGCAGAGTCCCAGTCCCAAGGAGCTTCAAAGATTAACTTCTTGGAGCCCGTTGCGCTCATGTCTACGGACATATAGAAGCTCGACCAGTCGATGTCGGGGTCACAGGCGATTTCCGAAAGAATGTACATATCCACCAAGGATTGAACGTCGATAACCGCAGAAATAGCTTCTTGCGCGCTCGTATATCTCGTGGAAGTAACGAGAGCCGAATAGTCGGCGTTGAATTCTTTATATCTTCCAGCGATTGCATCGTTTGCCAAGGCGTAAACGTTGTTCAAATAATTCTTTAAGAAGGTGAGCTGTTTGGAGCTCTTATTATAGTTGCCGTCCCATTCCGTGCCGTCTGCGTAGTAAATGTCGCTCTTAACGCTATAGCCCTTATTTCTCGAACCGAAATTGGTTTCTACGGTCGGGTCGCCGGCACCGTTGGGCATATTTCTTTCGTCAGTCCAATAGCCGTCGTATTCCATAACGTAACCGACGTCGTATTCTGCATAGCCCAATTCGTCGCCGTCTTCATTTTCGTAGGTAGGTACTTCGGGCACGCTCATTCTGTTGCTGACGCCGTTTTTACCCTCTTTTACTTCCTGCTGTTCTACCAACAGATATACGCCCCAATACTGACCGTTGAGGTATACTTCTACGTTTTGGAAGTCGGTGCAGTAGTATCCGTCAGAGCCCAAAATTTCTTGGCCCAGATAGAAAGCCATGGTGTTGTTGAGTGCGGACAAGTCCTTCCAATCGGCGAGCAATACCCAGTTTTTGTATTTTTCCTGTTTATGCAAGCCCAACATGTTTTGCGCTTTATCAAATTTGATACGGATAGGCTTCTTTGCGTATTCCAACGTATAGTTGCCGCGCACCTTTACCTCGGCCTTGACGTCTTGCATTTTGTAACCATCGGGACAGGAGTCGACCGTTACGGTACCGTCTATATAGTCGATTCTGTCTTGCAGTTTATCGTTACGGTTATACTGCGTTGCCCAATTATTTCTCGTGTCCGTCGGCGTGGAAATGCGTACCACGGGCATGGTATCCCAAGTATCCATCGGGTCTACTACTTCGGGTTCTTCGGGCTCTTCGGACGAAGCGGGGGTGTCGGAGGACGCAGGCGTTTCAGCCGAGCTGCCCGAACTGCTACCGTCGCCGCTGCTCGAGTTGGAAGGGTTGAAGCATCCGCCCATAACGGTGAACATCATGACGGCACAACATAGGATTGCTAAAAGTTTTAAAAGTTTCTTCATGTTTTTCCTTACCTTTTTAATATTTATTAAAACTTAATATTGTAAGTATAACATATTTTTCCAAATTGTCAATACCATTTTTAAAAAAAATGAGTCCAATTTTAAATCGGACTCACTTTAATTTGTTAAATTTTAATGTGTTTATCCAAGCAACTTGTTAAAAGGCGGTTTTTTCTGCGCGTTGCTGTAAGAGAAGCTCTATAAATTCTTCCTTGGTCATGACCACGCTCTGTTCTTCACCACGCTTACGCACGGACACCTTGCCCTCTGCGGCTTCCTTATCGCCGACAACCAGAACGTAAGGCACTTTTTCCATAACTGCCTCACGGATTTTATAGCCGATTTTTTCATTGCGCAAATCGGTGGCTACACGCAAGCCCAAGGCACCCATGTCCGAGGCGAACGACTTTGCATAGTCCTCCGTACGGTCGGTTAAGGTAAGAATTTTTGCCTGTACGGGCGCCAGCCATACGGGGAATTTTCCGGCGTAATGCTCGATTAAGATACCGATGAAACGCTCGATGGAGCCGAATACTACGCGGTGAATCATAATAGGACGATGCTTCTCGCCGTCCTCGCCGATATACTCTGCCTCAAAGCGTTGAGGGAGCTGGAAGTCGAGCTGAATGGTGCCGCACTGCCAGGTTCTGCCGATGGAGTCCTGCAAATGGAAGTCGATTTTCGGACCGTAGAACGCACCGTCGCCCTCGTTGACGACGTAGTTTAGGCCTAAGTCGTTCAAAGCGTCACGGAGCGCTTCGGTGGCGTTGTTCCAATCCTCGTCGCTGCCAATGCTGTTTTCGGGACGGGTGGACAGCTCAACATGATATTTAAAGCCGAATAAGCTGTACACCTCGTCGATAATTCTGACAACTGCTTTGATTTCCGAACG
>JAFVZP010000070.1 GCA_017508105.1 Clostridia bacterium | reverse complement strand
GGCATTGCCGATAGTGGAATAAAAGGCTTTCACGCCGCAGGTGGCGTTGTCTATAACGCAAAAGCTCTTGTCGGTGGGGCAATTTTCCGCCTGTTTTTCCAATTCTTTTTGCAGTCCGCAATCGAGATAGGTGTATATTTTTAATCCGCCGTAGACGTCTGCGCCCACAATGTCCTCGACCTCGGAAAAGACGTTATGATAATAAGATTTCGCAAACCCATCCGCCTCGTGCGGTGCGGTGGGCAACACTTCTTGTTGGGCAAGCAGCCTGTCCTCGGTAGTAATGTACCCCTCGGATTCCATAACTTTTAGTATAAAATCCCGTCGTTTCACGCAATTTTCACTGTTTTTAAAGGGGGAATAATTGTTTGGCGATTTGATCATACCCGCCAGAATTGCCGATTGCGCCAAGCTCAATTCTTCAGCCGAACAGTCAAAATAAAACCTTGCCGCGCTCTCCAAGCCGAAGGCGCTGTGCCCGAAATAAATGGTGTTCAGATACATCTCCAAAATCTCGTCCTTGGTATACCTTTTTTCCAGCATTTTGGTGAGCTTTATTTCTTTTAGCTTACGGTTGAGTGTCTTTTCGGGGGTAAGCTGGGTATTTTTGATAAGCTGTTGAGAGATAGTGGACGCACCCTCTTTAAACGAAAGAGCAGTGAGGTTCCGCCACGCCGCCTTTGCCATGCGCTTGTAGTTTAACCCCTTGTGCGTAAAAAACTCCCTGTCCTCGGCGCACACAAATGCGTCAATCGTATGCGGTTGTAAATCGGCGGTTTTAACGCCGTTTTCTCCCCTAAAAGAACATTCCACCAACAAATTCCCGTCGGTATCGTAAAGCGAGAGGGAGTTTTGCGCCAAGTGGAGCGTGCTGCCGTCCAAATGCGCCGACGCGGTAACGGCAAAGTAATAAATACCAAAACCCAAGAGGGCAATCAGAGCCAAAGATAAAAGAATTAGCAGTAATTTGAATAAAAGCTTCATAGAATAAGTATTTTCTTTTTTAATAATTTTATTATTAAACGGTTGCTAAAAGGTCAAAAAAATGATAAAATAGAACAAAATTAAAACGCTTTGGACACAATATGGAAAAAACCGAACAAAAAAAATATCATATCATCACCTACGGCTGCCAGATGAATTTACACGAATCCGAAAAAATGGCGGGCATTTTAAGCCGTAAAGGGTATGTCGCTACGGACGATAAAACGCAGGCAGACATCATACTCTTTAACACCTGCTGCATCCGTGAAAATGCCGAAAACCACGCATTCGGCAACATCGGCGAGCTCAAAAAACTCAAAAAAGACAAGCCGTCCCTGCTCATCGCCGTCGGCGGCTGTATGACGCAGGAAACGGGCAAGGCGCAAATTATACGCCAAAAATTTCCCTTTGTGGATATCATCTTCGGCAACCTGAATTTAGAGGAATTGGGCGAGTTGATTGATAAAAAATCCGCGCAGAAGAAAAAAATCGTCGCTTTAAGAGAAAGGGAAGGGGAAGTTATCGAATACGATCCGCCGTTAAGAAATTCTTATCCCAATGCCTGGGTCAATATCATGTACGGCTGCAATAACTTTTGCTCGTACTGCATCGTGCCCTACGTTCGGGGCAGAGAGCGTTCGAGAAAACCCGAGCACATTCTCGCCGAGTGTGAACAGCTGGTAAAAGAGGGCTACCGTGAAATTACGCTGTTGGGTCAAAACGTCAACTCCTACGGCAGCGACGGTTCTACCGATATGCCTTTTTACGAGCTTTTGGAAAAGGTAGCGCAAATCGAAGGGGATTTCCGCGTGCGCTTTATGACCTCGCACCCCAAGGATTTTACCGAGGAATTGGTAAAAGTTATCAAAAACAACAGAAAAATCTGCCACCTCATACACTTACCCGTTCAAAGCGGTAATGACAGAGTGTTGAAGGAAATGAACCGCCGCTATACTGCGGGCGAATACCTAAATAAGGTAAAAATGCTGCGAAGCTATCTGCCCGATGCGGAAATTACGTCGGACTTAATCGTCGGCTTCCCCGGGGAAACGGACGAAGAGTTTGAAGATACGCTGACCCTTGCAAAAGAGGTAAATTTCGCTTCGGCGTTTACCTTCGTATATTCCAAGCGTACGGGCACCAAAGCCGCGCAAATGCCCAACCAGATACCCGAAGAGGTGCAAAAACAGCGCATTATGCGCCTGGTAGAGCTTATCAACGCTTTGACGAGGGAAAAGAGCGCAAAATACGTGGGCAAAGAGGTGGAAATTCTCTGCGAGGATTACGATGAAAAGAAAAACGTATATTTCGGTCGGGACGAGTACGGCAGAATGGGCTATTTTACCGCTGAGCAAAATTGCATCGGCAAATTCGTAACCTTAAAAATCGACAGAGCCAACGGCGTTTCACTCTACGGAGAAGCCGTGTCTATGCGCTGAGCGCAAGCAAGAGAAAAGAGGGAGAAAACAAGACGGTATGGCACTTTCTCAAATGATGCAACATTATTTTCAAGTGAAAGAAGCGCACCAGGACTGTATTATTTTTTACCGCTTGGGCGACTTTTACGAGATGTTTTTTGACGACGCCGTTACGGCGTCCCGCATTCTCGACCTCACCTTGACGGGACGGGAGTGCGGCCTTTCAGAGCGCGCGCCTATGTGCGGCGTGCCTTATCATGCCGCCGAGGATTACATCGCCAAATTGGTGCAAAACGGTCAGAAGGTCGCCATTTGCGAACAGCTTTCTCTCCCGTCGCAAAAGAGCAAGGCGTCCGAGCTCGTGCAGCGGGACGTCGTTCGCATCATCTCGGCCGGTACGATGACTGAGGACAGCAAGCTGGACGAAAAGAAAAATAATTTTATCGCTTCCATCTATAAAGAGGGCGAGGATTGCGCCGTGGCTTGGTCGGATATCACCACAGGCGAATTCGTATTGGCGGAATATCCGGGCGAAGACGGCGTAGCGCAGGCCGTAGAACAGCTGTTAAAGCTTTCGGTTGCCGAAATTATCTGCAACGACGAAATGCTCTTTGCCACAAAATCCATCAAAGAAGTAAAACACAGATTATTGCCGCCGTTTTCCTCCTATTATGCGTGGGCATACAACGAACAGCACGCCCAAAAGACGCTTTTGGAGCAGTTTGACGGACAGGCTATCTCTTCCGTGGGGCTTTTGGGACATCGGCACGCCGTCAGTGCCGCAGGCGCCTTGATTGAATATTTACGTGAAACGCAAAAACACGCATTAAAGAATATAATTTCACTCAAGCTCGTTCAAAACGATAAACTGATGCGCCTCGACAGCATAGCCGTGCGCAATTTAGAGCTCATAAAATCCAATGCCGACGGCAAAAAATACGGCTCGCTCTTTTGGCTTTTGGACCGTACGGATACGGGTATGGGCAGCCGAATGATGGAACAGATGATCGCCGCGCCCTTGAAGGACATCGAGGACATAGAATACCGTTTAAACGGCGTACAGGAGCTGTACGACGGCACGGTTGTACGAGTGGGACTCAAGGAAACCTTGCGGGAGATTCGGGATATCGAGCGCATCGCCGGCAGAATTTCCAACAATAAGTTGAATCCGAGAGATTGTATCATTTTACACAATTCCTTACAGGCCATTCCCTCCGTTAAATTCCGTTTGAGCGGATTTACCTCTAAAATCATTCGGGACGTCGACGCTTCGCTTGTGGAGATGAAAGAGGTAGTCGATTTATTATTCAACGCCATCGACCCCGATGCTTCAACGGTTACCAAGGACGGGGGATATATCAAAAAGGGCTTCTGCGCCGAGCTGGACGAGATGCGGGAGCTTTGCACAAACTCCAAAAGCTTAAAGGATAAAATGGAAGAACGGGAGCGGCAAGCCACACAAATTCCCAAGCTGAAAATCGGGTACAACCGAGTGTTCGGCTATTATATTGAAATTCTCAATTCCTATAAGGATAAAGTGCCCGCACACTATATTCGCCGTCAGACCGTATCCAACGCCGAGCGCTACGTCACTGAAGAGTTAAAGGAATTGGAACACAAAATTTTAAACGCCGAGGAAAATTCCTTACAGCTGGAAGCCCGGCTTTTCAACCAAGTCAAGGAAGTTTTAACGCAAAACATCGGCAATTTAAAGAAAATTTCCCAAGGCTTGGCGCTTTTGGACTGTTTGGTGAGCTTTGCTACTCTCGCCAAGGAAAATAAATATTGCCGCCCCAAGCTCATCGAAGCGGGCGGCGAGCTGAAAATCGTCGAGGGCAGACACCCCGTAGTCGAAGCCATCTCCCGTGAAAAGTTCATTCCCAACGACACGCTATTAAACCAAGGCGAACACCGCACGATGATCATTACCGGCCCCAATATGGCTGGTAAATCGACGTATATGCGCCAAACGGCGCTCATTGCCGTTATGGCACACATCGGCTGCTTCGTTCCGGCAAAGAGCGCAACCGTGCCTTTAATCGACAGAATTTTTACCAGAGTGGGCGCCAGCGACAATCTCATTTTCGACCAATCGACCTTTATGGTGGAGATGAACGAAGTTGCCGCCATTTTGAAATATGCCACCAAGGAGAGCCTCTTGATTTTAGACGAAGTCGGCAGAGGTACAAGTACGTACGACGGACTGTCCATCGCTTGGTCGGTGGTGGAGTTTTTAACCCAAAAAATCGGCGCAAAGACGCTGTTCGCCACGCACTACCACGAGTTGACCGAGCTGGAAGGCAAACTGGAAGGCGTGAACAATTACAAGGTAACCGTCAAGGAATTGGCGGGCAGTATCGTATTCTTACGTAAAATTCAGCGCGGCGGCGCCAATAAGAGCTTCGGCGTGGAGGTAGCGTCCCTGGCGGGCGTACCCAAAGAGGTTACGCTGCGCGCAAAGCAAATTTTAAAATCCTTGGAAAAGAACCAAATCAACCGCTCTGAATTGGATTTTTCACTTTCAGAGGACGAGGAGCAGGAGAACGTACGCGAGCTGTGCGAGGTCGAACGTATTTTAAAGGACACCGACGTCAATTCGCTTTCGCCCATGCAAGCCCTGCTGCTGTTGTCCGATTTAAAGGAAAAAGTAGAGTAAGCGTAAATAGGTAGGTAGTATCAATTATGGGAAAAATCAATATATTAACGCCCAACGTCTATAACCGCATCGCCGCAGGCGAGGTGGTAGACAGACCGTACTCGGTGGTCAAGGAGTTGGTGGAAAATGCCATCGACGCCGGGGCAAGCGAAGTGGAAGTGCGCATTCGTAAGGGCGGCAAAAATTATATTTCCGTGCAGGATAACGGCAGCGGTATTGAATATTCGGATTTAAAGAGCGTATTTCTTGCGCACGCTACGAGTAAAATTGCCAAGGCGAGCGACTTGGACAACATTCAAACGCTCGGCTTCCGTGGCGAGGCAGTCGCTTCCATCGCCAACGTATCCCGCATGAAATACACTTCCAAGTGTGCAAATGCGGACTGCTATCAGATTGCGTGTCACGGCGGTGAAATCGGGGAAATTACCCGTGTGAGCGAGAGTCTCAACGGTACGCTCGTGGAGGTAGAGGATTTATTTTATAATACCCCCGCAAGATTAAAATTTTTAAAAAGCGATAAGGCGGAAGAAGGGGATATTACCACCTTCATGCACCGCTTTATTCTCTCGCACCCCGAAATTTCCTTTAAATATTACGTAGACAATCAACTCGTCGCACAGTCCTTGGGTGAGGGCGAGGAAGAGGCGTTGGTATGTATATACGGCTCGTCCATCCTGGAAAACACCTACCGCATACAGGCTGAAAAGCACGGCGTTAAAATCCGTGGATATATCAGCAATCAAAATTATTTTAAACCCAACCGCAGCTATCAGAGCATCTTTTTAAACGGTCGGTATATTGTCAACAGCACGCTCTCGGCGGCGCTCACCAATGCCTATGCAAGCTACGCCATGAAGCGGCAGTATCCCTTTTACGTTTTGCATATCGACATTCCCAGTGAAATCGTCGACGTCAACGTTCACCCCAACAAGGCCGACGTGCGCTTTGCAGACAATCAAGTGGTGTACGGCTGCGTTTATTCGGTTATCTCGTCCGTTTTAGACGGGAATTTACACGCAGAAAGCTACGTCGTTTCGGGTGAAAGCGCTCCGACTGCCGAAAGAAACAGCCAAAATAGCCAAACGTCGATTCCTGCGCCTACGTTTACCTATCAACAGGCAAAAGAGGAAATTGAGCGGATAAAAGCCGAAGCAAGCTCCAAAAATACCGAGGTTGGGGAGTTACCCTTTGAAGAGGTGAGAAATACGCCCTCGCAAGACCTTTCTAAAAAAAGCAAGCAACCCACGCAAGCGTATTCGGATTTATTCTTCCAGGAAAACGTCATGAAAGTCAATTCCCCTCAAAAGGAGCAGAAAGAGGATTTCTTTGAGGAGAATAAGAAGTTTTTACTCGAACAGGATGCCAAAAAATCCGCACGTCAGTTAAAGATTGACCTTGCACGCTGTGAGTATAAAGGTAGCCTATTCAACACCTTTTTAATCTACGAATGTGGCGATAATGCTTATCTCATCGACCAGCACGCCGCGCACGAGCGCCTGATTTACGACAGGTTGAAAGACAAAATGGAAAACAGAAAGGTATTACAGCAGCCTATGCTCTTCCCGTATACCTTAAAAGTTTCTTCGGTGGAGAGCCTGTTTTTAGAGGATTGTCTGCCCGTTTTGCGTGAAATCGGCTTTGAAATGAGCGAAAAGGGCTTGGGTGAGTTTACCGTTACCGCCGTACCCCTCGATTTACAGGATATTGCGTTGGAAAAATTCTTTGGTGAGGTTTTGCACGATATTTCGGGGCTCAAAGCCATCAAGCTGAGTGATCTGTTGAAGGATAAGCTTGCGATGACGGCGTGCAAGGCGGCTGTCAAGGGCGGTATGCGCCTGAGTGATGAAGAGGTCAAACGTCTTTTAGAGGACATGGATGGGGATGTTACCTTAAAATGCCCGCACGGCAGGCCGGCGGTGGTTACGCTGTCCAAATATGAAATTGAAAAGATGTTCAAGAGGATTGTATAGATATGAACGGCAAGGTTATCGTTGTGGGCGGACCTACCGCCAGCGGTAAGAGCGATCTGGCCGTGCGTCTTGCCAAAAAGTACGGCGGCGAGGTCATTTCCGCCGATGCTCTGTTGGTTTATAAGGGCTTGAATATCGGTACGGCAAAGCCGACGAAGGAAGAAATGCAGGATATCCCGCACCATTTAATCGACGTGATGGAACCCACGCAAAATTTCTCCGTGAGCGATTACGAGCGCTTGGCGTTGCCTGTATTGGAGGATATTCTCTCCCGTGGCAAGACGGCAATTGTCTGCGGCGGCACGGGCTTTTATATCAAGGCGTTGCTCTTCAAAAGTCAGTTCGGAAACACGCCGCAAAATCAAGAAATCCGCGAAAAATATAAAAAAATCGCCCAAGAAAAGGGCAATACTTACTTGCATAATCTTTTAAAAGCCTGCGATAAAGAGAGTGCGGAAAAGCTGCATGAAAACGACACCAAGCGCGTCATTCGCGCGTTGGAAATTTTTGAGCTCACCGGCAAGAAAAAATCCGAGCAACAGGATAAAGAAATTGCGCGCTATCCGTACACGGCGTACGCCGTCGATTTTCCCCGTGAAACGCTTTACGAACGCATCAATCGGCGTGTAGACCTCATGTTTGAGCTTGGCTTATTGGACGAAGTCAAGGGGCTGATATCGCTCGGCATCGACGAAAACTGCCAATGTATGCAGGCAATCGGCTACAAAGAGGTGTACGAGGACTTACAAACGGGCGCAAGCGTTGCGCAAATGAAAGAATTAATACAAAAAAATACACGCAATTACGCCAAACGGCAAATTACATTTTTTAAAAAATTTCCATTGATAGAATGGATTGACAAGGATACTTTACTATGACCATTGAACAGTTGATAACAGACAGCGAACGTGCGCAAGCCGAGCATTTTAAAGCGTTGGACGAAATTGCGCTCTTCAACCAACAAAAGGTGTTGAACGCCTTCCAGGAGCACAGAGTGGCGTATATGCACTTCAACGGCTCCACGGGCTACGGCTACGGCGATATCGGGCGGGAAACGCTCGGCAAGGTGTTTGCCTCGGCTTTTGGCGGAGAGGCGGGCATCGTTTCGCCTGCCATGCTTTCGGGTACGCACACGTTAACCGTGGCGCTGTTTGGCGTATTGCGCGCCAACGATACGGTGTTATGCGTATCGGGCCAGCCGTACGATACCCTGCAAGGCGTGATTTACGGCGAGGGAAACGGCTCGTTAAAGGACTATCAAATCGGCTTTGACGTGGTCGATCTGACCGCAGAAGGTAAATTCGATTATCCCGCCGTGCAACAGGCGTTAAACAATAAAAATTACGCCATGCTGTATATTCAACGTTCAAGGGGTTACGAGCTTCGGGACGCATTTTCCATCAAGGAAATAGAGGAAATGTGCCGCTTTGCCAGAGAAAACGGCTTTCAGGGCTGTATTTTTACGGACAACTGTTACGGCGAGTTCGTGGAAAAGCAGGAACCCACCGAGGTGGGCTGCGACGTCATCGCAGGCAGTTTAATCAAAAATCCCGGCGGAGGACTTGCGCCCACGGGCGGTTACGTCGTCGGTAAGCAAAAATATATCGATTTAATCGCCAATCGGCTGACTGCGCCCTCGGTTGGGAGTGAAATCGGTTCGTACGCCTTTGGATATCAGTATTTTTATCAAGGCTTTTTCCTTGCTCCGCACGTCGTCAATCAGGCGTTAAAGGGCAGCCTGTTGATTGGGCAATGTATGCACGCTTTGGGCTATGAAAATTCCCCCAAAACCGATATTTTACCCACGGACATCACCCGAGCCATCAGCTTTGACAGCGAAAAGCAGCTGTGCGACTTCATTCAAGCCGTACAAGCCGCCTCGCCCGTAGACGGCTTCGTCATTCCCGAGCCGTGGGATATGCCTGGCTATGAGGATAAGGTCATTATGGCGGCAGGCACCTTCGTGGGCGGCGCTACGAGCGAGCTTTCGGCGGATGCGCCCATTCGTAAGCCGTATACGGCGTATTTTCAGGGCGGTTTGACCTATGAACACTGCAAGTGTGCTTTAATGAAAATTTTAGAAAAATGGATGTAAGGGATAAAAGGTAATGTTTACAATCAGTTCAGTCAAAGAAAATCAAATTCCCTTGCTTGCCGAAAAAGCCAGCGAGGTATGGCACGAATGGTTTCCTCGCATTTTAAGCGTGGAACAGATAGATTATATGGTAGAGAAATTTCAAAGCCCGTCTGCCATTGAGCGGCAGTTAAAAGAGGGGTATGAATATTTCTTTTTACAGCCCGCAGGCGAGGTTGGAGGATATATATGCTTGAAGCCCTACGCCGATTATCTCTTTCTTTCAAAATTTTACATATTAAAAGAATACAGAGGCAAGGGGTACGGCAAAAAAGCCTTTGAATTTATGGTCGATTATGCAAAACGGCACAATTTGAATAAAATTAAGGTCAGCGTCAATAAATATAACGTCAGTTCCATCGCCGTGTATGAAAAATTGGGCTTTTGTCGTGGGCAAGCCACTTGTACGGACATCGGCAACGGCTTCGTGATGGATGATTATGAGTATATTTGCGAGCTATAAAAAGTACTATGCGTGATATAATTAATCGATTTTAAGGTAAAAATATGGAAAAATTAGTGCTTATCGACGGCAACAGCCTATTGAACAGAGCGTTTTACGCCACCCCGCCCTTTACGACGAAGGACGGGTTTCCAACCAACGGAATTTTCGGTTTTATCAAGCTGTATTTGAAAATACTGAGTGATATTAAGCCCGATTACGCTGTGGTGGCGTTTGATATGCGCGCGCCTACCTTTCGGCATAAAATGTACGATAAATATAAGGCAACCCGCAAGGGAATGCCCCAAGAGCTTGCCCTGCAGCTGCCCGTTTTAAAGGAATGTCTCAACTTAATGGGGGTAAAAATTTGCCAAAAAGAGGGCATTGAGGCGGACGATATCGTGGGCACGCTGTCCAAGAAATTTGACGTAGAGAGTTATATTTTTACGGGAGACAGAGATTCTTATCAGTTGGTGGACGAAAAAACGCACGTTTGCTTTACCAAAAGGGGCGTTTCGGATTTATTGCATCTGACCTTGGAAAATTTTGAAGAAGCCGTCGGTCTTTCCCCCAAGCAAATTATCGATTTGAAATCTTTAATGGGGGACAGCTCGGATAATATCCCCGGCGTACCCGGCGTTGGCGAAAAAATGGCGATGAAATTGCTGTTGGAATACGGCAATTTAGAGAATATTTATGAAAATTTAGACAATATTTCGGGTGCACTGCATAAAAAGCTTGCCGAAAACAGAGAGCTTGCCTTTTTATCCAAGCAACTGGCGACCATCGACACCAACGTGGAGTTGGACGTGAGCTTAAACGAATGTCGCATTTTTATGCCTTTTTCCATTGCGGTGCGCCAAAAATTCGCTTCGCTTGAATTCAGACAGCTGTACGCCGACGAACGTCTATACGAACCGCTTATTTCGCAAGAGGCAACCGCCGATACACAAACGGAAATTGCGCCCAAAGCGCAAAAAACCGTTTATTCCTACGAAGAAATACGGGAAGCAATTGAAAATAACCGCCAATTTTCGGTCGTTTGGGGCGAAAAACGCTGTATTTTTACAGACAGTACCGAATACGAGCTGCCCGAGCAAAAGGATTTATTCTCGGTGGGCATTTCCCAGGAAGAATGTGAAAAAATTTTAAAAGCTCTTTTTGAAAATGAGCGCAATACCGTCGTTTTATACGGCGCAAAGCAAATGCTGCACGCATTGAGCGGGTACGGCATTGATTTTTCCGCCGATTTTGAGGACGTGGCGCTTTTAAAATATCTCGTGGATTATACGGGAAAAGAGGAAGAATTGAGCTTTGTGTTGGACGCCTACGCCTATCCCAAGGAGCACCTTGCCTGTTCGCTATTTGCTCTTTACGGCTGCTTAAAGGAAAAATTGCACTCCTTAAATATGGTAGAATTATATAATACCATCGAAAAACCGCTCGTTAGAGTGCTTTTCAGCATGGAAAAAGAGGGCGTGTGTGTCAACGAGGGGTATTTACGCGCGCTCGGCGAGGAATACGTGCAAAAAATCGCACGCTCGGCAAAGCGCATCCACGAATTGGCAGGGGACGATACCTTCAATATAAACTCCACTAAGCAGCTGGGAGAGATTTTATTCAATAAATTGGCGCTCCCCGGCGGGAAGAAGAGCAAGAGCGGACAGTACTCCTCGAGTGTGGAAGTCTTGGAGAAATTAGCGCAAGAGCATGAAATTGCCAGGGAAATTTTGGAATACAGAAAAAATCAAAAGTTAAATTCCACTTATGTGGAAGGGTTAAAAAACTTCATTGAGGCGGGAAAAATTCATACCACCTATACGCAGGGCGTGACCTCTACGGGCAGACTGTCGAGTAAAAACCCCAATCTGCAAAATATCCCCATCCGCACCGAAGAGGGCAGGGAAATACGCAAAATTTTCGTTGCAAAAGAAAATCACGTGCTGTTGGATGCCGATTATTCGCAAATTGAACTGCGTTTGATGGCGCACATGTCCGGTTGTAAGGAGTTGATAGAAGCCTACCGCGCGGATAAGGACATTCACCGTGACACGGCGGCAAAGGTGTATCAGGTTCCCGAAGAGCAAGTAACGCCCGCCATGCGCCGCAGCGCCAAAGCTGTCAATTTCGGCATTATTTATGGCGAGAGCGCCTTTGGACTCAGCCAGAATTTAGGCATTACACCCTCGCAGGCATCGGAGTTCATTCAACGCTATTTCAACGCCTATCCTGCGGTCAAGCAATATTTAAACCAAACGGTGGAGTTTGCAAAAGCAAACGGATACGTGGTCACGCTGTTCGGCAGAAAGCGTGAAATTCCCGAATTGAAGTCTCCAAATTTCAATATACGTCAGTTCGGCGAGCGCGCGGCGATGAATATGCCCTTGCAGGGTACCAGCGCGGATATCATCAAAATTGCCATGATTTCGGTGCATAACGAGCTGAAAAAACGCAATTTACGCTCCAAGCTCATCTTGCAGGTGCACGACGAACTGGTCATCGACGCACCCCAAGAGGAGGCGCAGGAAGCCGCCGCTATTTTAAAAGAATGTATGGAAAAGGCCGTCGCATTGAGCGTGCCGTTGACGGTAGAGGTTGCAAGTGGAAAGAGCTGGTTCGACGCAAAATAAAACATTGAAAATCGCCCTGACGGGCGGTATCGGCAGCGGAAAATCCACCGTACTGGAAATTTTACGCGAGGCGGGGTATCCCGTCTTTTCCTGCGATGAAATTTACCGTAAATTGCAGACAGACGGGGCGTTTTTAGCCCAACTGGAAGGCATCTTTCAGGGCGTGGTGCAGGACGGGGTGTTGAACCGCAAAAAGCTTGCCGACACAGTCTTTGGCGACGCAGAAGCGTTAAAAAAATTAAATACACTCACCCATCCGCTCATTATGCAAAGATTGCACGCTGCAATGGAGAAATACCCGATTGCATTTGCCGAGGTACCGCTGTTGTTTGAAAGCGGACGGCAAGGGGAGTTTGATAGGGTATTCATCGTCTACCGTCCCACGAACGAGCGCATTGCAGCCGTCTGCCGTCGGGATAACCTTTCAGAGTCGGAAGTACTGCGGCGCATAAAAAATCAGGCGGATTACGAAAAAATTATCCAAGAAGGGCATACTGTTATATATAACGACGGAAATTTCGTCAATTTAAAGGAGAAAGTTCTCAGCGCCCTTGAAAAAATTACACGTTAACCTTTTATTGGCTCTTGCCGTATGCCTTATTGTTGCCTTGTTCGGCTTTCTGGCAACCATTTCCGCCTATCCCGTGCAGTATCGAAAGCAAGCTGCGCTCTATCACGGCGATTGGCGATTGGTTTTATCCGTCATCAAAGCCGAGAGCAATTTTAACGAGCGGGCAACGAGCGCAAAAGGCGCCTGCGGTTTGATGCAAATTTTACCCGATACCGCAGAGTTTATCGCCAAAAAGAACCAAATAGAGGGGTATGATTTATACGACGGCGAAGACAATATTCGCCTCGGCTGTCTGTATCTTCAATATTTAGAGGGGCGGTTTTGCAATTTAAAAACCGTGCTTGCGGCGTATAACGCAGGTGAAGGCACGGTGAGTGCGTGGTTGAAAAATGAGCAATATTCTTTGGACGGCGTAACATTGATTGAAATCCCGTACAGCGAAACCGAACGGTACGTAAAAAAAATTATAAAATATTATGAAAATTATAAAAGAATTTACTTGACAAACGGCGAGAAATAGTTTATCATAAATAACGCTGTTAGCAAATGTGAGTGAAGATGTAAAGTTAAATGTTGAAGGTTGTTTAAAAGCTATTAGTGAAACACTATCTCAATATAAATTTTACGATCATAATTATACATACG
>JAFVZP010000069.1 GCA_017508105.1 Clostridia bacterium | reverse complement strand
TTTTGGCAGGGGAGACGCGATTCGAACACGCAACCGACGGTTTTGGAGACCGTTGCTCTACCGTTGAGCCACTCCCCTAAGCAACGGTACATATTATACAATATAATTTTTAATTCGTCAATTATTTTTAACACAAAAAAGAGGGTAAAAATAAAAATGAAAAAACAATTTAAACTTGGGGTTATCGGCGCCGGCTTTATGGCGTATGCCATTGTAAAGGGCGCAATCGAGAGCGATTTTTTGCGCTCGAATAAAATTTTCGTCAGCGATTGCAACAAAGAACAGCTGGAAAAATTCAAAGATTACGGCTGTTTTACGACGACGGACAACAGACGTGTGGCGTCCAATTGCGATTATTTGCTCATCGCCGTCAAGCCGCAACAGTTTTTATCCGTCAGCGAGCAAATCAAGGACTGTGAATTTTCCAACGTCATTTCCATCATGGCGGGCATTGATAAAAATAAAATTCGCACCGCCTTGCCTCAAGCCAAGAAAATTTGCCGCGTGATGCCCAATTTGCCCTGTTCCATCGGCTCGGGTATGGTTGCCGCAGACGTTTCGGATTTTAAAACGCAGGACGATTTGCAGTTCTTTGCCGGACTGTTCGATTCTCTCGGCTCGTACATCTTTACGGAAGAAAGCAAAATGCACGCCGTAACGGGTATTTCGGGCAGCGGTCCCGCCTACGTCTTTTTATTCATCAAATCGCTCATCGAAGCGGGTAAAAAGCAGGGCTTAACCGAGGAAGAAGCCTGCGTTTTGGCTGCACAGACGGTTGCTGGCGGCGTGGATATGTACATTCACGAAAAGGACGAAACCGATATTGATACGCTCATTCAGCGGGTTTGCTCCAAGGGTGGAACGACCGAGCAAGCCATGCTCTCTTTTGAAAAAGACGGCTTTTGCGAGGTAGTGGACAGAGCCGTTTCGGCTTGTGTTGCGCGTTCCGAGGAGCTTGCCAAGTGAAGACGGTAACCATCTACACGGACGGCGCCTGTTCGGGAAACCCCGGCGTAGGCGGTTGGGGCGCCGTTCTGTTTTACGGTGATTATAAAAAGGAAATCAGCGGCGCAGAGGAGAATACCACCAACAACCGCATGGAAATGTACGCCGTCATTCAGGCGCTGCGCATGCTCAAATACCCCTGTCAAGTGGAGTTATACAGCGATTCTGCGTATACGGTGAACGCCTTTTTGCAGGGTTGGCTGAAAAACTGGGAACAGAACGGTTGGAAAAAGGCAGATAACAAGGAAGTGCAGAATTTGGATTTATGGCAGGAGCTTGTTGAACTGACTGCGCTGCACGCCGTTACCTTTCATAAGGTCAAAGGGCACGCCGACAACGAATACAACAACCGTTGCGACCTTTTGGCAACGTCCGCCATTAAGCAATTTAAAAAGGATAGGGGAGAGGAATAATCTGAATTTGATTATATTTCTTCCCTATTTGTATATAATATAATTATATTATGAAAAGAACAACCGCACAAAAAATTTCCGATAGCCGTAAAAATGCGCATTCTTCCTTGCTGATTGCCATGCTCGTACTCTCTATTCTCACGGCAATCGGATTTGTCTTTGCAGGACTTTGCGCCTCGTATTTTGAAGTCGGCTTTTTTTACCGATACAGAATACTCATCACGCTTTTGCTCTTTTTTCTCGTATTTTCAGCCTCGTCGCTCGGCTTTATATTCTATTTTTCCCGTCGGGAAACGCTGTATAAGCTATGCCTTTCGGCGTTGGCGTTTTTAACCTTTGCACTCGTCATTTTCTTCTGTCTGTTGGCAACCGGCTTTTTAACCGTTGTCAACAGCGTGGAATCCTTTAAAAAATACTTGCTCTCCGCGGGCGTTTGGATGGACGTTCTGTTCATTCTTCTGCAATACCTGCAGGTAATCATTCTGCCAATTCCCAGCTTTGTGACATTGGTGGCGGGCACCGCTCTCTTTGGCGCCGTCCGTTGCTTTTTATACAGCTTTTTCGCCATCGTATTGGGTTCTTTAACGGCGTTTTTTATCGGACGGTTTTTGGGCTATAAAGCCGTGGCGTGGATGGTTGGCAAGGACACCCTGGATTCTTGGCTCAAAAAAGTAAAGGGCAAGGATAACCTCGTTTTAACCGCCATGCTCCTGCTCCCGTTCTTTCCCGACGACGTGCTTTGCTTCATTGCCGGTCTTTCGAGTATGACCAACCGATATTTCGTTGTCATGATTTTAATCGCCCGTCTTATCTCGGTTTCGACCACCTGCTTTTCCTTCGATTTCATTCCCTTTAACACGCCTTGGGGTATCGCCGCTTGGATAACGCTCGGCGTGCTCGCTGTCGGTTTGTTTATAGCCTTTTATAAGAACCAGGACAGACTGCAACGCTGGCTGCAAAACAAAAAAAATAAATAATATCTCTCGCTATTGATTATGCAATCCAACAAAAGCAAACAAAAGAATAAAAAATTACTCTCCGTCCTGCTTCCCGTCCTTGTGCTTTTACTCGTCGGCTTGACGGTTTGGATGTGGTGGGGCAATACGGTGTTGGAAGTCAACCGTTATACGGTTGCAAGCCAAAAAATTCCCACGGAGTTTGACGGCTTCCGCATTGCGCAGGTATCCGATTTACATAGCGCGGAAATGGGCGAGAATAATGAAAAGCTTCTCGGCGCCTTGCGTGAGGCACAGCCCGACGTCATTGCCCTGACGGGCGATTTGATTACTTACTATAACCCCAAACAGCAAATTGCGCTGGAATTCATCAAAAACGCCGTGCAAATTGCGCCTTGCTACTACGTTACGGGCAACCACGAGGCGAGAATGTCCGATTACGCCGCCTTTGAGGAGCGTTTGACCGCCTTAGGCGTGGTGGCGCTCGACAATCAACGGGTGGAGATAGAAGCGAACGGCGCAGTCATCTCCCTGCTCGGTCTTAAGGACCCAAAATTTTACGACAATGAAACCGCTTTTACCGAAGAGGAAATTGTAAATGAGCAGTTAAGCACACTCGTTGAAAACAGCACCGAAAATCAATATACAATCTTACTTTCCCACCGCCCCGAAATGTTTGAAATATATGCGGAAAACAAGATGGACTTGGTGTTGAGCGGACACGTGCACGGCGGCCAACTCCGACTTCCTTTTTTCGGCGGCGTGTATGCGCCCAACCAAGGCGTCTTTCCCAAGTACGACGCGGGGCTGTACAGCGAGGGGAATACCGCTATGATTGTCAGCCGAGGCATTGGGCAGAGTATTTTTCCCTTCAGAATCAACAACCCACCCGAATTGGTTTTAATAGAACTTCAATCGCTTTAAAAAAGGCTTTGAGAAGAGCTTTCTTTTCAAAGCCTTTTTGCTTTTAAAACAGAGCAAAAGTGAGCATAAGAAAAATAAGTAAAATATAAAAAAATTGTTTAAAATTTCATTTGCTTTTTGGGGCGGTTTGGTGTATAATGATAAATGGTAGAAATTTTGGTTTCAAGTTTTATTTTGGAGGACTTTATGGATAAAATTCAACTGTTACAATCCAGAAAAGAGGCGCTTTTAGAAAACAGCAAAGCCGTTCGTGCCGATATTGACGCAATTATCGACGAACGTTCCTTTGTGGAGCTTTCGGCGTTCAGCTTTTCAAACAAAGATTTTTACGGGGAAAACGCAGAGGGGGAAGGCGTAGTTACAGGCTTTGCCACCGTTGACGGTTTTCCCTTTTATATCGTTGCGCAGAATTTCGGCGTAGCAGCGGGCGGCATTTCCAAGGCAAACTGCGATAAAATTTGCAAGTGCTTGGATCAAGCCGAAAAGAACGCCACCCCCGTCATTTATCTCTTAAACACCAACGGCGTTCAAATCAAAGACGGCGTAACCGTCTTGGAAGGAATGTCCAAGCTGTTACTCAAAGCCACGCAATTAAAGGGTGTAGTCCCTCAATACGCCGTCGTCAACGGAAACGTATTCGGCAGCGTTGCCATGCTTGCCGCAACGGCAGACTTTACTTTCTTTAAAAATGACAGCGTTCTGGCAGTAAATTCGCCTATGGTACTCTCGGCAAAATCGGGCAAGAACCTCAAAGCCGAGGAAGTAGGCGGCGCAAAGGCGTTGAACAAGACCAATATCCCCGCCTTTGAAGTACAATCGCTTGCAGAGGTGAGAGAACGCATTGCACAGCTCAATTCCTTACTCCTCGTCGCCGAAACCGACGCAGACGAGGCGCAAATGAACGACAGCACTCCCGCGCTCAATGCTGCGGTCAACGCTCAAAACTTAATGGAAATTTTTGAAGCTCCCGTGGAAATCGGCGCAGGCTACGCCCCCGAGGTCAAGACGGTTTTGGGCAGAATGGGCGGCGTTGCCGTGGCAGCCGTTATTTTTGAAGGCGAAAACGGCGTGCATTTATCCGCAAGCAAGATGAAGAAAATCAAAGATTTTGCCGAGCTTGCCTGCTGCTATCAGTTGCCGTTTATTACCTTTACCGATACGGTGGGTATTTGCCCCTGTATGGAAGTGAACAATTCCTCGGTATTAAAGGAAATTGCTGAATATCTCTCCATGCTCGACGCCATCGACACGGCGAAAATTGCCGTCGTTTACAAAAAGGCAGTCGGTTTGGGTTATTCTCTCTTTGCCGCCAAGAGCGTGGGCTTTGACTATACCTGCGCCTTTGCCAATGCAAAGATTGCGCTCTTTGACAGCGCGCAGGGCGCTGAAATCGAACTCGGCAACAATCAGGCAGACACCGTCAGCCAATACGCCGACGAGAACAGCGACCCTGTCAACGCCGCTAAGGACGGATATATCGACGCCATTATCGAACCGCAGTTTGTAAAACAGCACCTCATCGCAGCTTTGCAAATGTTTACCAAATAAAAGGAGCGGATAGAAACATGTCGTTATTGAACTTATTGGTCATGAACGTAAAAATTGATGTGTTGGACGGTTTACTGTATGCATTCATCGGTTTTTCGTTTGTATTTATCGGGATTGGAATCTTAATCGGCGTCGTTACACTGATCGGTTTGATTATGCAAAAGACGGACGGAAAATTGGAAAATCCGATTAAGAAGCTCTTTCAAAAGAAAAAACAAGAGGACTTACCCACGGTGGTAAACAGTGAAACTGTAAGCCAACCCGCAACGGAAGAAGTTCCTGCCGAAATCAAGGCGGCAATCATCGCCGCAATCATGGCGTATTATACCGCCGAAAAGCCCCAATGCGAATTTGTGGTGCGGAAAATTAAAAGAATTTAACAGATAAAAAATAATCCCAAGGAGAATGAATAAATTATGCGTAATTTTGTAGTAACCATCGACGGTAAAAGTTATAACGTAGGCGTAGAGGAAGTAGGCGCACAAGCCGGTGCATCCGTAGCACCCGTTGCGCCTCCCGCCGCTCCCGTAGCTGCACCCGTTGCCGCTGCTCCCAAGGCAGTTGCAGGCGGCACGAAGATCAACTCGCCTTTCCCCGGCTTAATTAAAAATCTTTTGGTTGCAGAAGGCGCAACCGTAGCCAAGGACCAACCCGTTTTGGTCTTGGAAGCCATGAAAATGGACAACGAAATCACCGCTCCTTGCGACGGTAAAATTTCCTTTGCCGTTGCCAAGGGCGCAAACGTAGAATCCGAGGCAGTTCTTGCCGTTATTTCCTAATCGATTTGAATTGAGAGGTAAAAAATGGCAAACTTACTCGCTATTGATTTAGGTGAGATTATCGGAAATCTTTTTTCCTCCATGGGCTTTATGAACGGAAGCTGGCAGAATTATATCATGCTCGTCGTTTCCTTCGTGCTCATGTATCTCGCCATTGTAAAAAAATACGAACCGCTGTTGCTGCTCCCCATAGCGTTCGGTATGTTCTTAATCAACATTCCCGGGGCAGAGGCCATCGTCTGGGGTAAATACGATTACGACGTAAACGCTCTGGTGGCACTGGGCGACGGGACTTATCTGTTCACGCAGACGGGGGACATCCTGACCGCCGTGGAGAACGGAATTTTTGAAAATGCAGAGGGGTTGGATATTTTACAGGCCGTGTACGAAAGCGGTACGTCCAATATCATCGGCTACGAAGCCTTGCAGCACGACTT
>JAFVZP010000068.1 GCA_017508105.1 Clostridia bacterium | reverse complement strand
AGGCGTTACGGCGGCGGTTATCTTTTCGTTTTTGGTCGCCGTCATCTTCCGTTCAAGAAGTAAATACAATTAACCGTTTTTAAGATATAAATAAAAAAGAGCAAGAGTAAAAGGATTTTTCCTTCTATTCTTGCTCTGTTTATTTTATCTCATAAAATAACTTGAATTATAACGGCTTTCTTGGTATAATAAAATTAATCCTTGCAAAAAATCAAACGGATAAACGAGCATGGATGGGTGAGTATATGAACAGTGTAAATAAAACCTTATATATCCCTCTGTACGGCAAAGCGTACGTCAGCCAAAAGGGGCTGTTTTTAGAGGATAAAAAAGCCGAGCAAATCTGGGCGCAAGAGGGGTTTTCGCTCAAAGGAAAATCCAAGTCCAAATGGCTTGCCTATTATATGGGCATCCGCGCCGCCGTGTTTGATGAATGGCTGAAAGAACAGATGGCGGCAGAGCCGAATGCGACAGTCCTTCACGTCGGTTGCGGCATGGACAGCCGCGTTTTGAGAGTGGGTACGCGCAATCACAAGTGGTACGACGTCGATTTTGACCAGGTTATTACAGAGAGAAAACGCTATTATGATGAATGCGTCGATTATCGGATGCTTGCAGGGGACGTGAGAGATTGCAACTGGCTGAAAAACCTTCAAGAACACGGGCATGCCCTTGTCGTAATGGAAGGTGTGAGTATGTACTTGACCGCGCAAGAGCTGCAAGAATTCACGGCAAATCTGTGCGCTCATTTTGAAAAGGTTACGCTGTTGATGGATTGTTATACCGTGTTGGCGGCAAAGCTGTCAAAGTATAAAAATCCCATAAAGGACGTGGGCGTTCATGAGGTTTACGGTATAGATGAGCCCGAGGTGTTACAAAGCGACAATTTTGTTTATGTAAAAGAACACGCTATGACCCCGCAAAAATACATAGACGAGTTAAAGGGCGTCGAGAAGTTTATTTTCAAAACGCTGTATGCGGGTGGTTTTTCTAAAAAGCTCTATCGCTTATTTGAATATAAAAAAGCATAAAATTCACTAACTAAAAGACTAACGAAAATTCTCGTTAGTCTTTTACCTTTATATCGCCTAAAAAATGACTGTGGGCGCCGCACACCCGACCTCTTTTTCGTATTTTTAGTTTGTATTTTTCATATACTTTACAATGAACTACAATCCCCGTCGCTTTGCCTTTCGCCATCGGCGCCGTATTCTCGGCATTGCCACCCTTCTTTTGATATTGGGCGGCTTTATCTTCTTTCAGTACAACGTCACGAGCATTTTAAAATCCATGGCGGAAGCCACCATGCGCTCCATTACCACCGTCGCCGTCAACGACGCCATCTATTACACATTGAGCGACAATTTGCGCTATGAAGACTTGGTTTTCGTTAACCGTGGCGAAAAGGGAGAGGTGCTTTCCATCACGTCCAACGCCCTGCAAATCAACCGCATCGCCCGTGATGCGGCGTACCTCTCGCAAGAGAACCTCAATAAAATGAGCCAAGCGGGCATTGACGTTCCGTTGGGCGCCCTGACGGGCGTGGAAGCGTGGGCGGGCTTTGGCCCTAAAATGAATATAAAAATCATTCCCATCTCCAACGTCGAATGCCGTTTTACCTCGGATTTTTCCTCGGCGGGCATCAATCAAACCAAGCACTCCATTTATCTGGAAGTTATTGCCGATATCTCCATCGTCTTGCCCTCGGGCGCCAGCAATTTTGCTTCCTTAACCCAAGTGCTTATCTGTGAAAGCGTGCTCGTCGGCACCGTTCCCGATACCTATCTTCAAACGGATATTTTTGGGCATGGGTATGATCTCGTACCCTAACGTGGGGTTAAAAAGGGGCGAGAACGCCGTTTTTTTAGCGTTCAATTAGCTCTTTGATACATTCAATAATTTTTCCGTTTCCGCAAGTGACGTCGCAGGTTTTTAAGCGCTGTTGCAGGGAAACGTCCTGCATCATGCCGTCAATGGCTGTGGGCAGTTTTTCCAGTTCTCTTTCGTATAACACGTGGCACAAGCCCTGTTTTTTAAAATATTCGGCGTTTTTCACCTGATCGCCCCGACTTCTGGCGTTTTGTAAAGGAATAAAGAGCGTGGGCTTTTTGAGCGACAAAACCTCAAACACGGTATTGGCGCCGCTTCGCGCAATTACACCGTCGGCGCAGGCATAGGCGGCACCCATGTCCGTTTCAAACTCCCGTTGCGCATAGCCCGCCACGTTGCTCTCCACGAGATTTCCCTTACCGCAGAGGTGTAAAATATAATACTTTCTGCAAAGCTGAAATAAATTTTTGCGTATGAAGTCGTTTACCGTTTTACTACCGCTGCCGCCGCCCAGCACCAAAAGTACGGGTTTATTCAAAGCAGAGAAGCCATATTTCGCCCTAGCCATGCCCTTATCCATGCCGAAAATGGAGCTGCGTAGAGGCGCACCGACGTACCGCCCGTTCATCACGCTTTCGGCGGTTTCGGGAAAGGCGGTTAAGAGGTATTCGCACTTACCCCCCATCAATCGGTTGGCGAGCCCCAAGGACAAATCGCTTTCATGGGTCAGGCAGGGGATTTTTAATTTTTTCCCTGCAAAAACCACGGGCAGAGCAACGTATCCGCCTTTGGAAAAGATAATATCGGGTTGAATGGTCAATAAAATTTCCTTGGCTTTTTCCACCGCCCGATGAAAGGCAAAGGGGATGGTAAAATTCTTCCAGGAAAACCCCCGTATAAACTTGGGGCAGTCAATCTGTCCGTAGGGTATTTTCAAAGGGGAAATCAATCCCTTTTCAATGCCGTTCGTACCGATATAAAACAGCTCGTATTTATCCTTCAATTCTTCCATCAGCGCCACGTTGGGCATTACGTGTCCGGCACTGCCGCCGCCCGTAAATACTATTTTTTTCATACTATACTCCCCCTTTCAAAAGCGGTATCACCTATATAGTATGCTTATAAGCAAAAAAGTATTATTCGTAAGCCTCAACAATTTGTCTTGCCGCCTTTTGCAGGCGCTTTTGCAAAGAGAGGGGCGCAACCACCTTGACGCCTAAGCCCAAACTCAGAATCTTTTGAATGAGCCCGTCGTTATCGGGCAGTACCATGGTCGCAAAAAATTTATCGTCCGCGGTCTGAATACAGTCCACGCCCAGCCATTCCTCAACGTCGGCAACGGCGGTGCGGGAAATTTCCAGTTTAATTTCCACGGTCTTGGATGTTTCCTGCCAAAATTGCAGGGGAATCTCCTCCCGCAAGAATGTCTTGCGTTCAAAGCTTCTGCCCGTCCGTCTTGCCGTGCGTATTCTCCCGACTTTAAACAATCGGAACGCCTCTCTCGTATGACAGTAGGCATAGACGTACCACACGTTCTGCTTATACACCAATACGTGAGCGTCAATTTTTCTTCTCGTATGCTCGCCCGTTCGAGCAACGTAGTCGATTTCCAGCTCGGCAAGCTCTCTCGTTGCGCTCTGCAGCAGCTTAATCTTTTCGTGGAACCGATAATCCCCCCAAGTGCTGCTGTCCACAATCAAATCGCCCGTAACCGATAAATCCTGTTTTTCCTCCTTCATCTGATTGATCAGCTTTTCAATGGCGGAGTCCGAATTCTCGTCCTCAATCTGTCCGCGCATGGCTTTCATGGCGTCGATGGCGGCAACGTATTCCTTTTTCGTCATATAGTTCACAGGCAGCTTATAGCTGTCCGAAATATAAATGCCGCCGCCTCTGCCCTTGACCACGTCAATGGGTATGCCCGACACCGTCATTTCGTCCAGGTAGCGATATACCGAACGCTTGGATATCCCGTTTTTGTTGGCCAACGCTTCCGCCGTCGACTTTTTCTTCGCCAACAGCGTGAATAAAATGTCTATCATCACCTTGTATTTCATTCGTTTTCCCTTTTCCCTTTCTAAATTTTTTTAGAATTTCTTAAAAATATTTTACTAAATATGACAATATATGTCAACTATTCTATCGTATAATAATAAAAAAGACAGAGAGGAATAAAAAATGAAAGGTTTTTATTTTGATTATACGATTGTAGGCACGGAAGCATTCACCCCCGCCGAGCGCAAGCTGCGCCAAAATTTACAGCGCAAAATGAGTGCAAGCGAGGTTATGCGTGAGATAGGGGAACGCCGAGGTCTGTGCGGCATTACCGCGCAAAGCCGCGCGCAAATGCAGCAACAAAGCAAAATTCCCGTATAAAAGCTTGGGGCGCGCTCTTTTTTGATTGCGTTTTATTGCAAAAGATGTTAAAATATGGTGGAATGAAAGCGTTTCAAGGAGACCAACATGAAAAATGTAATGGACACGCTCAGAGAGCGTGGATTTGTAAAACAAACAGTGTTTGAGGACGAGCTCTATGAAAAGCTCGGTAAGGAATGTACGCCTTTTTATATCGGCTTCGACCCCACGGCAGATTCCCTGCACGTAGGGCATTTCTTACAGCTCATCGCCATGCATCATATGCAACAGGCCGGCCACAAGCCCATCATCTTGATCGGCGGCGGCACGGCGATGATCGGCGACCCTTCGGGCAGAACGGATATGCGTTCGATGATGACCAAGGAAACCATTGCGCACAACGTCGAGTGCTTCAAAAAGCAAATGAGCAAGTTCATCAGCTTCGAGGGCGAAAACGCAGCCGTTATCGTCAACAACGCCGATTGGATTTTAAACTTAAACTACATCGACTTCCTGCGTGATATCGGTGCGCACTTCTCGGTCAATGAAATGCTCCGTGCCAAGTGCTTTGAAACCCGTTTGGAAAAGGGTCTGTCCTTCTTGGAATTCAACTATATGCTCTTGCAGGCGTACGACTTCTTGGTGTTAAACCAGCAGTACGGCTGCGCTTTGGAATTGGGTGGCGACGACCAGTGGAGCAACATCCTCGCCGGCGCCAACCTCATTCGTATCAAGGAACGCAAGCCCGCCTACGCTATGACCTTTACCCTGCTCACCACGTCCGAAGGCAAGAAAATGGGTAAAACGGCAAAGGGTGCGCTCTGGCTGGATGAGAATAAAACCTCTCCCTACGACTTCTATCAGTATTGGCGCAACACGGCGGATGCCGACGTGGAAAAATGCCTCAAGCTCTTAACCTACCTGCCCTTGGACCAAATCGCCGTTCTCTGCGAGCACTGCGACGAGCGCATCAATAAGGCAAAGGAAGTTTTGGCTTACGAGCTCACCAAAATGGTACACGGCGAAGAGGCGGCAAAAACCGCCGAAAGTCAGGCAAAGGCCGCATTCGGCGGCGGCAGTGCCGAGCTGTTAACCAAGACCGTTCCTCAGGATACGGCCACCGTGGTCGACGCCATGATTTTTGCGGGCATCTGCAAATCCAAGGGTGAAGCCCGCCGTTTAATCGAGCAGGGCGGCGTATCGGTCAATGAGGATAAGGTTACCGATTTTGCCATGGCCGTTCCCGCCAAGGAATTCGTACTGCATAAGGGTAAAAAAGTTCACGTTAAAATCGTTATAGAGTAATACCATGCCCGAAATTATCCGCAGCGTACACGGTCGCTGTGCGTCTGAAAAAACAATCGAAAAATCCCGATTTTTATCCTATTGCGCCCACGTCACTTCGGAAGAGGAAGCCCGTGCGTTTATCGCCGAAATCAGGGGCATGCACCCCACGGCTACGCACAACTGCTACGGCTTCGTCGCCGATAAAACGGGCGCCATGCAGCGCTTTTCCGACGACGGCGAACCGCAAGGCACAGCAGGCATGCCCATCTTGGACGTCATCAAAAACAAAGGGCTGTTTGAAACGGCGGTGGTCGTCACTCGCTACTTCGGCGGTATTAAGCTGGGTGCGGGCGGTTTGGTGCGCGCATACACTTCGGCGTGCGCCGAGGTATTGGATAAGGCGCAAATCTGCCTTTGGCAGACCTGTGTGGAGCTTTCCGTCTGTGTGGACTATCCGCAAATCGACGCTGCCTTGAAGTTTTTTAACGAGCACGACTGCATCGTAAAAACCAGCGACTATTCGGATAAAGTGTATTATACGCTGTTGGTAAAAAAGACGGACGAAACCGGTTTTATCTCGGCGTTAACCGACTATCTCTTGGGCAAAGTCACCTGCCAAAAAATAGACGAATATTTCTATCCCTTCTTAGAGGAAAAATAACAAAAAAGCGGGCATGGTTGCCCGCTTTTTTATATTTTTAAATTAAAAATCTTTACGCCCTATAAGATAATCGATGTCTACATCGAAAAGGTCGGCTAACAACCAAAGACTTGTTATGCTCGGTTCCTTCTTTCCCGAAAGCCATGCGCTGATTGCACTTTGTGCTATCCCTATCTTTTCGGATAAGGTAGTTTGATTCAGATTATTGTCCTTCATAAGTTGTTTTAAATTATCGGTAAATTTTATTCTATCAAATATCATCTTTCCCTAATAAATAATCCGTAGAAACATCAAAAATTTCGGAAATTTTTAAAAGATTTTCCTGTGAAGGCTCTGCGCTGCCATTCTCATATCGTATATATGATGGTTGCGAAATATTTAAAAATTCCGCCATTTGCCGTTGCGTATAGCCGTAAATTTTCCGCATTTCTTTTAATCTTTCTTGAAAAATTTTCATATTATAATCCTGTTCTTTTTTCTTGACAATTATAGCAAACAGTTATATAATATTTTTAAATTATAGCAATAAGCTATCAAAAGAAGGGATTTATATGACAGTAGCCTTTTTTGGGCATAGAGATAGGGAGTATTCTAAACATTACGATCAATTATTTGAAATAGTGGTTGACTTAATAGATACTCATGGTGCGGATAAATTTTTGTTTGGTGGCTACGGGCAGTTTGATTTCTTTTCGGCTCGCACGGTTTACGAGGTAAAAAAAGTAAGACCGCATATTAAAATGACCAAAGTTTTGGCGTATTATCCTGTAAAAGCAGAAAATTTTTATCTTTGGAAGGGGTATGACGATTTCGTATATCCCCCGATAGGAGAGGGTACGCCGAGGTTT
>JAFVZP010000067.1 GCA_017508105.1 Clostridia bacterium | reverse complement strand
TACTATCTGCGTGGTTTAACCGGCAAAGCGGCTAAAATTAAGGAAGTTAAATAATTTCCAATCGCACCGAATATTAAAAACGCAAAAAGAAACCTGTCGAAAGTCAACGGCAGGTTTTTCTTTTTAAAATTTTTTAAGATATGTATTGACAATTTTTACCGTTGTGATATAATTTAATACAGTACGCTTCTCCTGAAAATCCCGCAAAAAATAACGCTTTGCTTTTGCGAGGGTAGGGGAATTCGTCATAGGAGAAATTATGCAATATATACGATACGGTTATGTTCCTACTCCTACGCCCGCGCCCCCGCCCAAAACGCCTGCCGATACCTTTAAACGCCTGCTTTCAAGCGGTTGGTTTTTGTTTGTGCTTATCTGCACTTTTGCAATTTTAATTTTGCAAGTCGTTCAAGCCTTTCTTCTCTCCGACGTATTTACAAAAATATTTGAAGCGATAAAGGAGACGGGTGCGCTCACGTCTGCCGAAAAGGTGGCGATGAAAGCAAGCGCCAAGTTATTGGATAAATATTTCTTTTCTATTGCGCTTGCCGCTTTGACCCCCTATATTTTCACGTTTATCGGTTATTTGTGGCTATATATCGGCGCAAAGAACGGCAAGGATAAAACCGTTGCCCGAGGCGCCACCGTATTCCAAGTATTCAACATGATTTCCGTCGTAGTTTTAGCGCTGTATTTGGTTCTGTTTATATGTCTTATGCTGTTGTGCGTTGTTGAATTTTTAAGCACGAAAGATTCTTTGTACATAGTGGAGGGGATTGTACTCTTACTGTTTTTCTTTGTAATTGTTTTAGTCCTCAAATTCTATTCCAATTTTGCGAATATGTGGAAAGGCTTGAAGCAGACGGTTTTGACGGGCAAAAATTGCTGTAAAGTATCTTCTTACGTGGTATTCTGGTGCTGGGTAGGTATCGTTTTAAGCATCGTCGGGGCAGTCGCTTCCCTTGCGATGAGCATTCTTACGGCCATTATCGCAGCATTAAACGTTGTTTGCAACATTATTGTCATCGGCGTATTCACCAACTTTAAAGACGAAGAGGGCGAGCCGCAAAAATAATAAACCTTAAAATTTTATTCCGTTCGGTTGTACGGCGTTTGATTTTGCCGCATTGCCGAACGGACTTTTATTTTTGGGCATGGGTGGCTTGTTTTTGCCAAATTATGCTAAAATAAAAAAATATTTTAAAAAATATTATAAATTGTTTGAAAAAAACGTTTACATTTTTGCTATATTAATGTAGAATAACTGTTATATAGTATATTAAAAATATACGCAACCGATAAAAACATTCAGGGGCTTTTACATATGTTCAATACCATTCATGAAAATTCCGCGTCGGCGCAAAGAAAGGCAAAATTCTCTTTGCCCGTATCCTTGTATACGGCAATCTTTTTCGTCTTGGCGCTCGTCGTATTCTTCCTCGGCGTTTTTACGCTCGGCTCGTTCAACCACACGGGCAAGAACGTGGTTATCCCCCGTGCATCCAAGACCTTCAGCCTGGCGTACCGCTTGGACTATGAAGAAGGGCAAACGCTGGATTCCATTTACGTCAACGTTGGCGCGGTATACGCCGAGCCCGGCACGCCCGACAACGTAGACACCATGCAGCTGCGCGCCTACTACTACAACGGCAACAACTGGACCTCGACCATCGGCTCGTTTATCAACGTGGGCAGCATCTATTCAACCAACCAATCCCAAACCTATATCTCCAACGCCAACTATAATTGGGTGCCGCTCGTAACCGACCGCACGCTTTCGCAGGAGCTCATTCGCATCTCCTTCACGGCGGGCCGCGCCAACGGCCGTCTCAACGAAGTGGCGTTTGTCGACCAGGACGGCGGACTCATTCAGGTCTCTCCTGCGGCGGAGCACACCGAGGGCTTCTTTACCAAAGAACAGATTGCCTGCACGCTCGACGCTCAAAACTCTTTTAAGGCTTCCAACAGTTATTTCAATAACTTCACTTACGAGGAGCAGTACATTCTCGCTTCCATCGACGGCATTGAAACGGATATGACACTGAAAAACGAGGACGGTAAGGTCGGCATGACGGCGGGTGCGATATATCCCATGTCCACCGACTATAACTCCTTCGGCATCCTGGTCTATGCGCTCTTCACGTTTATCTTCGGAAAATCCACCTTTGCGTTGCGCTTGCCCTCGTTTTTGGCGAGCTTCGGCACCTTCGTGCTCTTATTCCTCTTGGCGAGAAAGCTCTTCAAGAGCGATAAATGGGGCTTGGTGCTTGCGGCGCTCTTCCCCGTCAGCGGTCTGTTCTTCACCGTCGGCAGAATGGGTACGCCCTTAGCCCTTGCGCTGTTCTTTGTCATTGCAAGCATCTACTGCATGTATTTGTTCTATTCCAAGGGCATCAGCGATAAAATTCCCGCGCTTTCGGCTCTGCCCGTGCTCCTTTCGGGCGTATTTGCAATGCTGGCGTTCTGCGTGCAAACGCTTGCCATTTTGCCCTGCGTCCTCTCGCTCGTGCTCTTTGTCCTCGGCGTTGCCAGACTGTATCAGCACAAGCTGTACCGCATCTCCAAGGCACAGCAGGCTACGGTCGAAGACCTCTCCCAGGAGCAAGCTGAACAAGCTGAACAAGCTTTCGCGCAAGCCGACCAAGAGGTGCGCAAAATCAAAGCCGACTTCCGCTATAAGCTCCGCCTGTCCGTGGCGTTCCTGGTCGCTTCGCTGTTCATCGGCGTACTCGTGCTCGTGCTCAGCGCATTGCCCACCTTCGGTTCGTACATGCGCTATTACGTGCAGGAAGAATTCTTTACCGCACTGTGGAAGGGCATCTCCCAATGCAC
>JAFVZP010000066.1 GCA_017508105.1 Clostridia bacterium | reverse complement strand
CCGCATCCAAAACAGAGGACGAGACCATATCCCAATGAAAGAAAGAGCAAAATTTTCGGTTTTAATGTCCATATATGCCAAAGAAAATCCGCAATACGCAAGGGCATGCTTTGACAGCTTGCTTTCTCAAACGGTCTTGGCGGACGAGTTGGTCATCGTGGAGGACGGTCCGTTGACCGAGGCGCTGTACGCCCTGCTCGACGAATACCAAGCCCAAAACGTCGGCTTAATCAAGCGTGTACCCTTGCAAGAAAACCAAGGCCTCGGAAGGGCGCTCCGTGAGGGGATATTGCACTGCTCGCACGAGCTCGTTGCCCGCATGGACACCGACGATATTGCCCGGGATGACCGCTTTGAAAGACAACTGGCTATGTTTGAAAATCAACCCGACTTGGATATTTGCGGCAGTCACATTCAGGAGTTCGAAGGGCAAATTGACAACGTATTGTCCGTCAGAAAAGTTCCCATTGAAGAGAGCGCTATATTAGAGTATCAAAAACGTCGGGACAGCTTCAATCACATGACGGTCATGTATAAAAAAAGCGCCGTGCTCAAAGCCGGCAACTATCAGGACGCGTTGCTCATGGAGGACAGCCTTCTGTGGGTAAATATGATGCAGACGGGCGCAAAATGCGCCAATATAGACGACTGCCTCGTGTATGCAAGAACGGGCAAGGAGATGATTGACCGCCGTGGCGGTTGGGCGTACTTCAAAAAATACAAAGCGGGCCGCAAAAAGATATACGCTACGGGCTATATTTCTTGGTGGGATTATTTTGTAACCCTCGCCGTGCAGTTCGTGGTTGCGCTCATGCCCAAAAAGTTAAGACGGTTTGTCTTTGAAAAAATCCTGCGTCGGTAGGGGATTTAGCCTTATCGACGGGCGAAAAGGAGAAAAAATATGCAAAACGGCACCGACGGCGTAAAAGCCCGTCTGAAAGATATGTTTGAATATTTCCATGCGTTTTGCGTGAAGCACAATTTACGCTATTACGCCGTGGGCGGAACGCTTTTGGGCGCAATTCGTCACCAAGGCTTTATTCCGTGGGACGACGACGTGGACGTAGCCATGCCCAGGAGCGACTATGAAAAGCTGCAAGCGCTCACCAAGAGAACGGAGCAGAAAAAATACGTCTTTGAGTTCCCCGAAAAGAAAGATTTTGTGTACGCTTACGGTAAGCTGTACGACACTGCAACCACGCTCGTGGAGAATCGGCGCTACCGCCCCAAACGGGGGATATTCATCGATATTTTCCCGCTGGACGGATTGGGTGATACCGAGGAACAGGCAATCGGTCAGTTCAAAAAAATAGATAGACTGGTCAATTTGTATGAAGCCACCGTTTGCGCCGTCAGAAAGGGGCGGGCGCTTTATAAAAACCTCGCTGTCATATTGATGCGTTTGGTTCCGAGCTTTATCATCGGTCCCAAAAAATTATTAAACAAGATTGAAAGGACGAGCAAGGAATACGCCTTCGACACGTCCACGTACGTAGCCAACTGCGTTGGAAATTGGCACGAAAAAGAAATAACCCTTCGCTCGACGCTTGGAACGCCCACCTTGTATCCCTTTGAAGACATCCAAGTGTACGGCCCCGAGGATTACGATGCCTATCTGAGCGGCGTTTACGGCGATTGGCGCACGCTTCCTTCAAAAGAAAAACAGGTTTCCCACCACGACTATCTCTACATGGATTTAAATACACCCTATCAAAATTAAGGAGTAACAAAATGAACATTGCTTTAATCATTGCCGGCGGCTCCGGTCACAGAATGGGGCAGGATATCCCCAAACAGTTTATCAACGTATACGATAAACCCGTCATCATCTATACACTCGAATGCTTTCAGCGCAATCCGCAGATTGACGCCATTGAGGTAGTCTGTATCGACGGCTGGCACGACGTACTGTGGGCGTATGCCAAACAGTTCAACATTACCAAGCTGAAATGGGTCATTTCGGGCGGCGCCACGGGTCAGGAATCCATTCGCAACGGCATCTATAATCTCGAAAGCGTTTGCTCGCCCGACGATATCGTCATCATTCACGACGGAATCCGTCCGTTGGTGGACGATACGGTGTTATCCGACGTTATCGTTAAATGCAAGCAGTACACCAATGCGGTAACCTCTCTGCCGTATAACGAGCAGATTTTTATCGTGGACGACGAAAAATCCACCACAAAATACATTCCGAGAGAAACCTTACGCCGTGTTTCCACGCCGCAGGCGTACAAATTTGACATCATCGACCAGGCGTATCACGAAGCGTTTGAAAAAGAAATCGGCATTTACGGTTCTTCTTACGCCAACACCATGATGGTGGAATTGGGGCATCGCTTATACTTTGCCGCAGGCTCGGATAAAAATATCAAGCTGACCACCAAGGACGATTTGGATATGTTTAAGGCGTATTTAAACCGAGAACAGGACAAATGGCTCAAATAACTTAAAAAACGGTATTTCAATGAAAGTATACGAAAACAAGCTCTATCAAGAGGACGTACAAAGGGTGGCAAGCCTTGCCTTGCCTTGGAATCAATTGCGCAATCGCTCCATTCTCCTCTCGGGTGGCGGGGGGCTCGTCGGAAGCTGTCTGATCGATGTTTTAATGTATAAAAACGCATGCGACGGCTTGAATTGCAAAATTTATGCGCTCGGCAGAAACGCCGAAAAAGCCCTTGCGCGCTTTGAATACTGTAAGGACGATAATTTATTTGAATTTATCGCTCACGATATCAATACGCCCTTATCGCTGAACGTTGAAAAGGTGGACTACGTTCTACATATGGCGAGCAATACTCACCCCTTGGCTTACGCCAATGACCCCATCGGTACAATCACCACCAACATCATCGGCACCAACAATATGCTGCAGTTTGCCGTAACCCACAAAGCCAAGCGCTTTGCGTTTGCCTCGTCCAACGAAATTTACGGCGAAAACCGTGGGGATTGCGAATTTTTCGACGAAGCGTATTGCGGATACATCAACTCCAACACCTTGCGCGCGGGCTATCCCGAAAGCAAGCGTTGCGGCGAGGCGCTGTGTCAAGCCTATCAAAAGCAAACGGGCTTGGACGTCGTCCTTCCCCGCCTGACGCGTTCGTACGGGCCTACCATGCTCCTGTCGGATACCAAGGCAATCAGCCAGTTTCTCAAAAAAGGTCTTTACGGCGAGGACGTG
>JAFVZP010000065.1 GCA_017508105.1 Clostridia bacterium | reverse complement strand
TTCCCGCAAGCCGACGTAGCGCACACAGGGGATACCCATGCCCATGAGCAGCGGCTTGGAGCGCAACTTATCCATAAACAAAGCGGAAAGCGCCGTATCGGGGGATACGAGCGGAATGCCGTACACTTCCATGAGGGCGCTCACGCCGCCGCCCTCGCCCCAACCGCCGTGGCAACAGTTGAAGGCGCAATAGAGCTGCGCGAGCGGCTTGCGCTTTTTCTCAAAGGGGTATACGGCGTTTTTACCGAACGCAATTTTAGTGAATTTTTTACGCTTTTCGGGCAGGAAATTTTTAACGTCGAACATATCGGGCGAGGTGTAAAGCTCCCCCGCCGTATCTATGTAAACGGGCAGAATTTCATACGGACTGCGCTTTAAGACGTTGAGGACGAATACGCCCGTTAAAATGGAAATTTCATGCTCGAAGGACGGACCGCCGAAGAGCACCGCCACCGTTTGAGTGGACTTGGCTGTATATGAATGAATACGCATTAAAAAAAACACCTCCGCAAGACAAACTGTTTTACTTTTGTTTTGCTTTGGTGTTTTGTTTGATTTTTTTAATTGTTAATACACGTCGGGTAAATCGTTTAAAAAGAGCACGGTATCGCCCGATTGCAGGGTTTGCTTTAAAATTTCCTGCGCGCCGCTGAGCGTGGGCGTAACGGTCAGCTTTGCTGCGTCGCCACCCGCCGCAAGGTAGCCGTTTTTGACGGCGCCGACCAGCGTTTCACCCACCAGAATAACGCCGTCCAGCTCGGTCAGAAGCGAGCCTAAGCGTGCGTTGATGGATTCTTCCAAAATACCCAGCTCAACGATGCCGGGGGTGACGATGAATTTTCTGCCCGAAAAGCATTTTAACACCTCGACCGCGTGTTGCGCGCCCTTGGCGTTGGCGTTGTAGCTGTCGTCAATGACTGTGACGCCGCCGCTATGCAGAATTTCCAAGCGGTGCGGAACGTATTCCAGCTTTTCGCAAGCCGATACCAGCATGTCGCCCGTAATCCCGAGCTCTTTTGCGAGCGTTGCCGCCAACGCAATGTTTTGCGCTGTGTGCGCGCCCAAGAGCTTGGTGCGGATTTTAAGCCGTTCCTCGCCGTACAAAAGCGTAAACGAGGTGCCCTCACAGCTCAAAGCGATATCTTGCACAGCATCTCCGTCCACCCAAAGGATTTTATGCGCAGCGGTATCGGGCGTGAGTGTGGAAGTGTATTCATCCTTACCGATGACCACGGTGCCGCCTTTTTTGGTGCCGTCGATAATTTCGGCTTTGGTTTTGACGACGTTTTCCACCGAGCCGAAGGTTTCCAGATGTTGGGCGCATACGCCCGTTAAAACGGCGTAATCGGGCTGTACGAGCTCGCACAGCTCCTGAATGTCTCCCACGTTTCTTGCGCCCATTTCGGCAATGAAAATTTGCGGCAATTCGCCTTGATGTCCGTGCACGCAAGCGGCAACGCCCATGGGCGTATTATAGGACGCAGGCGTGGGCAGGACGGTGTATTTTTCACGCAGGATTTGGGTTAAAATATTTTTCACCGAGGTCTTGGCGAAGCTACCCGTAATACCGATTTTAATTGCGTCGCTTTTTGCCAGCTTTTCTTGGGCATGGGTGACGTATTTTTGATTGACGGCACGTTCGTAAACGCTGTCTGAAAGATTGGCGAAAGACAAAATATAGGGAATGGCGAGCGGGGCGAGCGTGAGTACGGCGTAGCGCCAAAGACCGAAGAGCTCGCTGCCCGTTTGATAGGCGATGACGTTGACCGTGGCAATGAAGAAGTAAAAGACGACCGTCCAGATGAAGAAATAGACCACGCACAGCCGTTTGAGCCGCGCCGTGGGGTTGACGGGAACCTTTAAGGCGTACTTTTTATCCAACACGTAAAAAAGGATATAAAAGAATAAAAACGGCGCCAAGGTGAGGCGAAAGGCGATATCCATGCCCAAGAACGCAAAGCAAATGCCCAAAAGCAAGCAAGTGAGCGCCAGCATTAAAAACAGCAGGCAGTAGCGGTGGAATAAAAGATTGTCCTTGCGCGCATACCAACCGAGCAGTTTTTTGTTGCGGTAACCGCACTGTTGCAAAATTGCCAGGGGCTTATACGAACAGAGCAGAACGAGCAGGGCAAGCGCAATGGCGCAGCCTGCATATTCCAGGGAAGGCAAAAAGCCCAGCGGTGCGTCGAGTAAATTTAAAAGATTCATACGTTTTCACTCTCCAAAAATTCTTCGGTTATCTGATTGAATAAGGACGCGTCGTCTAAAAAGGCGAAGTGCCCGCAATGCGGCATGATTTCCAAGCGACTGCCCAAAATTGCGGCGGAATAGAGTTTACCCTCTTTGACGGGCGTGGTCGTATCCTTATCGCCGTAGACGAACAGCACGGGAATTTGAACGAGCCTTGCGCACGCGCGCAAATCCTCGTTGACGATTTTTTTATAGCTCTCCTTCATGACGGGCGAGAGCCCTTTATATTCCGCCGAGCCGAAGTGCCGTTCGGCATAAACGGGAAAAAGCTTTTTGATAAAACGGTAGGCGCGCACCTTGACGTGATAGCCCAAGCCGCGGTTCGCCACCACACCGGCGGCGCCCGTGAGCAGCATTTTTTCAAAGATTTGGGGGTTTTGGCTTGCCAGTTTAACCGCCACTCTTGCCCCGAAGGAATGCGCCACAACGCAGGGACGGACAACGTTCAATTCTTTTAGCAGCTCGGCGGTCTGTTGGGCGTAGTCCCCCACTGACCAAGCCAAAGGCAGACCTTCGCTCTGACCGAAGCCCCAGAAATCGAAGGCGGTTACGCGGTAAAATCGGGAAAAATATCGTATCTGCGGTAAAAAACTCTCTTTATTTGCGCCGTAGCCGTGCAAGAACAGCAGGTCCTTGCCCTCGCCACGCTGAAAGACGGACGTTTTCAGCCCTCGTTCCCCCTTTTACGGTTTGCGTTTGACTGTTGATTTACAGCTCTTTGACGAGTATGCGGGCGTCCTCACCGTCGGGATAGTATTTTTTCCGCACGGAGATTTCAAAAAAGCCCTCGCTTTGGTATAAGCGGTTGGCGCTCGTGTTGGACGGGCGCACCTCTAAAAACATTTTCTCCACGCCCCGCGCTTTTGCCGAGGCGATGAGTCGGCGTAAAATGCTTGTGCCCAGCCCCGTGCGCCGATATTCGGGTGCCACGGCGATGTTGTATAAATCGGCGGTGTCGAACACGCAGGAGATACAGCCGTAGCCCACGATTTCGCCCCTATCGTTTTGGCAGACTTCGCCGACGAAGCCCGTTTGCGAGAAAGAGGATAAAAACATCTCCTCGCTCCAACGCTCGGCTTGAAAGCATACCTCCTCCAACCGAGCAACAGCCGAAAGGTCGGTTTTTTGCATGGGGCGGTAGATCATTTGCGGTTTTCCTCCGCCTGGCTCTTGCGCACGTAGAGCGCAGTCAGCCGTTCGCACGGCATGAA
Source organism: Clostridia bacterium (assembly GCA_017508105.1). Lineage (GTDB taxonomy): Bacteria > Bacillota > Clostridia > Christensenellales > Borkfalkiaceae > RGIG4074. Next base: position 16,218 of record JAFVZP010000065.1, on the reverse strand, counting down.
ATTTTCGGGATTCTTTTGCTTTGCTTGCACGGCGAGCAGTAAGCCCTTTGCCATATCCGCATGCACCATGCCCGAAAGCTCCATCGTTTCAAAGCCCGCAAGGGTATATTCGTTCGAGAGCGCCTGCACCTCGGCTTCCGAATGGTAGGACGGGGGCAGAACGACCTCTTTATCTATATTATAGCCGCAGACGTAGCAGTAATGATGCCCTGCGGAGATGACCGAGAGCGTTTTTGCTCCCTCGGTAGTATATGCAATTTCGTCAAAAGAGGTGACGGGCAGGCAGGGCTTGCCCGTTGCCGTGCAAAAGCCCTTGACGCACGCAATGCCGATGCGGATACCCGTGAACGAGCCTGCGCCCACGACGCAGGAGAAAAAGTCGCAATCCGTGATACCCATGCCTGCGTCTTGCAGGGTTTTTTCCACGGTTTGCAGCAGCTTTACCGAATGGTTCATGGCGCAATCGGGAAGATGCGTGGTGAAGATTTGCCCCGCTTTGTTTTTTGCAATTACCGTGAGATAGCTTGCCGTTGTATCGATTGCCAGAAAGGTTTTCATATTATTTCTATCTCCCTGCCGTTTTCACCCGATTTTTTAATTTGCACCCGAATTGTATTTTCGGGCAAAAGCTCGGCGATGTTTTGCGACCATTCCACGAGGCAGATGCCGCCCAAATAAAAATACTCGCCCAAGCCTAAATTTTCCGCCTGTTCTATGCTTTGAATACGGTAACAGTCATAGTGATAGAGCGTATATTTTTCGCCCGCGTATTCGTTCATATAGGCGTACGTGGGCGAAGTAACCTCGTCCAAAATGCCCAAGCCCTGGGCGACACCCTTGGAAAATACCGTTTTTCCGGCGCCCATGTCGCCGCATAACAATACGGTATCGCCGCCCTTTAAGGTAGTGGCAAAGTTTTTTGCGATTTCAATTGTCTGTTCCTTGGATTCAGAAAAAAATACAGCCATACGGGGATATTATACCGCATACGGCTGAATTTTGCAATCGCTTGGACGTAAATTAGTTAAATTTTGTGTAAAGCTTGGACAGAGTTTTATACAACAGGCAGGTAATGACCGAGATAGCTGCGCCTTTGACGAGGTTGAACGCTACGATGATATACCAAAGCGAGGCGAACATAGCTTGCGCGCCGTCCCCCATATATAGAGGGAAATTGATATACCGATTGGCGAACAGCGCCGCGATGCACATACATATCACGCCCGCCAAAAGCGAGGGTATGACGACTTTCAGCCCCTTTTTAACCCGATACACGAGCGAGGGCACGAGGATATACGAAAGCGTGATGAGGATGTTGGCGAGCTCCCCCACGCCACCCGTGGAGCCGAAGGGAATGTGCAGCAATTCCTTGGCGATACAGACTATACTCCCCTCTACGGGCCCGAACAAAAAGGCGATGAGCATGATGAACACGTTGCCGAAATCCAGCTTTAAAAAGGGCGCTGTGGGAAAGAGCGGAAAATCGAACAGACTGACCGTGAAGGCAAGCGCGACGAACACCGCCATGGTGGCTACTTTTTTTGCCGTGAAAAATCTTTTTTTCTCTTGTAACATAAAAAATTCTCCCTAATTTGGGCATTGAAAGAGGCAGTAAAACCGCCTTTTACAACCAAAAACGCCCCCTGCGCAAACAAGGGGCGTGAAAAAACAAAAACAAAAAAATTTAAAAATCTTTTATCATCCGGACTGTACCGTCGGTACGGGAATTGCACCCGTTCGGGCGTAAGAAAAGCACTTACGCTTCGCAGACTTTCACTGCCGGTGGGGAATTGCACCCCGCCCCAAAGAGTTTTCAGTTTGGGGGTATTATACTACACATTCAAAAGGGCTGTCAAGTATTTGAACGTGTATTAAAAGCGTATGGCGTCGCTCTTTTCGCCGTGCATGGCGTAGAGGTCAAACTCGGCTTCGAGGTCGAACTCCTCGGCCGAATCGAAGGCGGCGAGTTTGGAAACGGATACCTCGTATGCGGTCATAATCTTGACGTCCTCCTCGCTCATGCGCTTTTGGTATTCTCTCGACTGAATTCTGCCCGACAGCGCAATTTTGTCGCCGACGTTTAAGCCGCGGACGAAACGGGCGTTTCTGCCCCAAGCAATGCAGGGGATATAGTCGGACTTGTTATAGGCACGGTTGACGGCGATGAGCAGGTCGGCAATTTCACGGTTGAATGGCGTGGTGCGGTAGACGGGCGGCTTGCAGATATACCCGCTTAAAACGATGCTGTTGGGGTTGCGGGAAGGAATTTCCTCCAACAGCTCCCGCACGAAGACCGTGAGCATTAAACGGGATTTACCGCTTTCCAATTTATTATAGCTGCGGAACTGACCGAGAGCGCAGATGGTTGCGCCTTGCTTTAAGCTGCCCGAGGCGATGAGGCGCTCGGACACGGTGACGGGCAGAATATCCTCCTGACCCGAAAGGCGCATGACCTTGACGAAAAATTCGTAGAACCCCTCGCCGTAGACCTCGTGAGAGAATACCGCGTCGGAGACGATTTCACCCATGATATAGACCTTGTTGTTTTTCTCTGTAACGTAATTCATAATAACCTCCTGTGGTTTTTTAAACTTCTTCGTTGGGAATTTGCTTGCCTGCGGCGTTGATGGTGTAGTTCTCTCGGTAAATGAGCTCCCCCACCGTTACGAAGGTATAGCCCCTGTTTTGCAGGGTGGATAAAATTAAAGGCAGGGCTTCGGCGGTGTGTAACCCGTTGTTATGGCAGAGTATAATAGAGCCGTCCTGCACGTTATTGATGATGCGCATGGCGATGTCGGTGGCGCTTAAATCCTTCCAATCGAGCGAATCGACGTCCCATTGAACGGTGTAATACCCGAGGGATTTTGCCGTATCGACGAGTAAATCGTTATAGTCGCCGTAGGGAGCGCGGAATAAATCCACCGGCTTGCCGGTAACGGCGGTAATGGCGCCCGCGGAATCGGTGAGTTCTTTTTTAATCTCCTCTGCGTTTTGCTTGCTCATATACGAATGAGTGGCGGAGTGTGTGCCGATTTCACACCCGCTTTGGGAAATTTTTTGCACGTACTCGGGGTATTTTTCCGTCCAGAACTGCACCATAAAGAAGGTGGCGGTGGCGCCGTTTGCCTGCAAGGCGGATAAAATTTTATCGGTATATTCGGTGCCCCAAGCGCAATCGAAGGTGATGGATATCTTTTTATCCTCCCGCTGTACACAATAAATGGGAAGCGAGCGCACCGTTTGACCGAAGAATACGGCGTATGCGCCCGTGCTTTGCACGGCGAACAGGCAGGCGAGAAAAATTGCCACGCCGCTGAGGATTAACATCATTTTTTTTGAAAGATTGCTTTGCTGCACCCGACTACCCTATCTTACGAAATTATTTACCGCTTATCCTGAAAAGTTTGGGCGTTTTATTTGTTTTTTTGTCGATTTTTTCTTGCAATACCTATTGAAAAATTGCGACGGCAAATAAAAAAATGCCCGAGCGGTATAGGATAACCTATGCCGTCGGGCAGCCGTTTATGCGCGGATATTCAATTTTAAATTATGGAAGAGTGGACGGGGTTTTCTGCAGGACAACCGATGCTACCGTTAAAAGATATACCTTCTTGGCTTTGGCGCCGTAGAGAAGCTTGGCAAGCTCGTTTGCCGTGGCGCCCGTGGTCAGCGTGTCGTCCAACAACAGCACCGTTTTATCCTTGCAAATTGAGCGGTGCTTGACGTGAAATACGCCTTTGAGGTTATTTTGTCTTTCGCTTCTTGTTAAATTCTTTTGCTCGGGCGTGTCCCGCTTCTTTTCAAAAATCTCCTCCACCGAAATGCCGCTCATCTCGGACATGCTACGGGCGAATAGCTCGGACTGATTGTAGCCTCTATTGTCTTTTGCTTGCTTCGTCATGGGGACGAAGGTGAGAAAATCGGCGTCGAAAAACTCACGGCGGACGATGGACAGCGCTTCCTTGGCAAAGCCTTGGGCAAAATGCGGATTTCCGTTTTTAAAGGCGTGGATAAACTGCACCGCCTGCCCCTCGTAGACGAAGAGCGAGCGGGCTTTTTCAAAGACGGGGAGCGTATGGCGGCAATCCATACAGTAGCCGTACTGTAAAATTTTTCTGCCGCATTTTAGACAGTAGAGCGTGTTGTACGGCACGAGGTCTTTGCAGTCCGAGCAGAAGATTTGACCATTGAACACCTCGGCCTGGCAATTATAACAGGTATAATTGACGGGATACGCGCGCCGATGCAATTTTTGCAGATGCTTTTGTAAAAAAGAAAACAGGCTCAATGCCGTACACCTCGGAAAAAAGTATAAAGCCCCCGAAAGGTTGTTGCGCTTTCGGGGGCTTTTGTTCGATGGGTTACTGTTTGAATTTGAGCTTGACGGTGGGATTTTCGAGCACGTCGTCTGCGTAGAGCGGGAACTTTTCGCAGAGGGCGGCAACTTCCTGTCCGACCTGGTCAAAGCAAGCCTCGCCCTCGTTGATGACGCGGGAGATGAGCTCGGCAATTTTAGCGCAATCGGCTTCCTTCATGCCTCTTGCCGTAACGGCGGGCGTACCGATTCTTACGCCGCTGGTGACGAAGGGCTTTTCCTTATCGAAGGGAATGGCGTTTTTATTGACGGTGATGTGTACGGAGTCGAGCATTTTTTCAAGCGCCTTGCCCGTAATGCCCTTGTCGCTTAAATCGAGGAGCATCAAGTGGTTGTCCGTACCGCCGCTGACCAGACGAATGCCGTTTTCCATGAACGTCGTAGCCATGGCTCGGGCATTTTTAACGATTTGTTCCTGGTATGCTTTGAATTCGGGGGAGAGCGCTTCCTTAAACGCAACCGCCTTTGCGGCGATAACGTGCATCAAGGGGCCGCCCTGCGTGCCGGGGAATACCGCCTTGTCGATGGCTTTGGCGTGTTCTTCCTTGCACATGATAACGCCGCCACGGGGACCGCGCAGGGTCTTGTGCGTGGTGGTGGTAACGAAATCGGCGTAAGGTACGGGGGACGGGTGTACGCCTGCGGCAACCAAGCCGGCGATGTGCGCAATGTCCACCATCATATAGGCGCCGACCTTGTCGCAAATTTCACGAATACGCTTGAAGTCAATGGTGCGAGGGTATGCCGAAGCGCCGCTGACAATCATTTTGGGCTGACATTCAAGGGCGATGCGTTCCATTTCGTCGTAGTCGATGACCTCGGTTTCGGGGGATACGCCGTAGGGCACGATGTTGAAGTATTTGCCCGATACGTTGACGGGCGAGCCGTGAGAGAGGTGACCGCCGTGCGCAAGGTTCATGCCCATGACCGTGTCGCCGGGTTGCAATACGGCAAAGAATACCGCAAAGTTAGCGCTGGCACCACTGTGGGGCTGCACGTTGCAATGGTCGCAGCCGAAAATTTCCTTCAAGCGGTTTTGCGCCAGGGTTTCGACGACGTCGACGTATTCGCAACCGCCGTAATAACGCTTGCCGGGCAAGCCCTCGGCGTATTTATTGGTCAGATGACTGCCCATCGCCGCCATAACTGCGGGGGAAACGATGTTTTCGCTGGCAATCAGCTCTAAATTTCCGCGTTGACGGCAAAGCTCGTCGTTCATCGCCGCATACAGCTCGGGATCGGCGTTTTTAACGGTGTACATATCAATCATAGTGTGGTTACCTCTCGTGTATTTTTATATTTTTATCTTTTTTATTGTATCATACAAAAAGCGCAAAAGTCAATCGTTCTGCGTAAGCAATTACAAATTGCTCTCGATGAACGCTTGCAGCATCTGCTTGGGAACGAAGCCGAGGTTTTGTGCCTTTTCTTCGCCGCCAACGAAAATTTTTACGCAGGGAATGGACGAAATGCGGTACTTTACGGCTAAGCTTTCGTTGTCGTCTACGTTGACCTTGACGAATGCTGCCTTGTCCTTCAATTCTTCCGCCACCGCATCGAGCACGGGGGCAAGCATTTTGCAGGGACCGCACCAATTTGCGAAAAAGTCGCATACCACGGGCATGCTACCCTTTAAAAGTTCGTTAAATTCAATTTCACTGACTTCTTTTACGTTGTTTGACATAACGTTTTTCCTCCTCTATATTTTTATTGACTATCGGGAAAAATACGCCGTTGCCTGTTCAAAAGGCACGCTCTCCTGCGTGGAATCGGACATATTTTTCACGTTCATGACCCCTTGCGCCAGCTCGTTGCCACCGATGACGGCGACATATCCGGCTTGGAGCTTGTCCGCATACTTGAACTGCGCCTTGATGGAACGGTTCATGTGGTCGACCTCGCAGGGAATACCCGCCTTTCTCAGCGCCACGGCAATTTCAAACGCCTTTTGACGGCAGGCGTCGTCCATGCCCGCAAGATACACGGTGGGAGCAGGCTCCTCGGGGAAGGCTACGCCCGTGTTTTCCATGAGCAGTAAGAGGCGTTCCAAGCCCGCCGCAAAGCCAACCGCAGGCGTGGACGGACCGCCGATTTGTTCGATTAACCCGTCGTATCTGCCGCCGCCGAGCACCGTGCCCTGCGAGCCGATTTGCTCGGATACGAACTCAAACACCGTGCGGGTGTAATAGTCCAAGCCACGGACGATGTTGGGGTTGACGGCGTAGTCGATGCCGGCGATTTTTAAATAGTTCTGCACGGCAAGGAAATGCGCCTGACAGTCCTCGCAGAGATATTCGATAATCGTGGGGGCGTTTTGGTTGATTTGCTTGCATTCGGGCACCTTGCAGTCCAAAATGCGCATGGGGTTTTTATCGAATCGGGACTGACAGTCCGCACACATTTTGTCCAAGTTGGGGCGTAAATATTCCTGCAAGGCTTGGTTGTATTTCTTTCGGCAGCACGCACAGCCGATGGAGTTGATATACAGCTTTGCCTTCAAGCCCAAGGATGCGATGAGGTCGTTTGCCACGGCGATGACCTCTGCGTCGGTATCGGGCGTGGCTGAGCCGTATACCTCCACGCCGAATTGGTGGAACTCTCTCAACCGACCTGCCTGCGGGCGCTCGTAGCGGAACGCCGGTATGATATAGAAGGTCTTTAAGGGCATGGGTGCGGAAGAAAGCCCGTTTTCGATGAACGAACGGGCAACACCCGCCGTGCCCTCGGGCTTTAAGGTGATGGAACGGTCGCCCTTGTCACGGAAGGTGTACATTTCCTTATTGACCACGTCGGTGGTTTCGCCCACGCCGCGTTGGAAGAGCTCGGTATGCTCAAAGGTGGGCGTGCGGATTTCCTTTAAATTGTAAATTTTGGAAATTTGGCGTGCCTTGCCCTCGATATACTGCCATTTGTAAGACTCGGCGGGTAAGACGTCCTTGGTGCCCTTGGGAATATGAATCATGCTGTTTTTCTCCTGTGATATTTAAAATGGATTTGCGTATTTTGGAGCATACCATGCCCAAAATAAACGGGTTAAAGAATATACTTTTTAATATCTCTGTCCTTGATGATGGACGAGAGATGGTCGACGACGTATTTCTCATCGATCTGCACGGGAATGACGGGATAACCGCCACCGCCGGCGTTGAAGGATATTTCCTCCAGCAGCGTTTCCATGACCGTATGCAGCCGTCTGGCGCCGATGTCCTCGCTGGTTTCGTTGATGTTTACGCTGACCTCGGCAATTTTTGCGATGGCTTCCTTGGTGAAGGATAAATCAATGTTATCCACCGCCAAAAGCACCTTGTACTGGTCGGTGATGGAATGCTCGGTTTGGGTTAAAATGGAGATAAAGTCCTCCTTGGTCAGGCTCTTTAGCTCCACCTTGATGGGGAAACGGCCCTGCAGCTCGGGAATTAAGTCCTCGACCTTGGCGACGTGGAAGGCACCGGCGGCGATGAACAGCATATAGTCGGTTTTGACCGCGCCGTGCTTGGTCATGACCGTACAGCCCTCGACGATGGGGAGAATGTCACGCTGTACCCCTTCCCGGGAGACGTCTGCGCCGCTCGTGTTTGCCTTGGCGGCAATTTTATCGATTTCGTCGATGAAGATGATACCCTCGTTTTCCGCGCGACGGAGTGCCTCGGCGGTAACGGCGTCGTTGTCGATGAGCTTATCGCTCTCCTCGGCGACGATGATTTTACGGGCTTCTTTGACGGTGATTTTTTTCTTCTTTTTGCGCTTGGGTAGGGCTTCGCCGAAGATGCTGCCCAAATTGATTGCCGCACCGCCGGGGAGCAGCTCCATGGTCTTATTTTCGGCGGTTACGTCCAGTTCCAGAACGAAATCCTCGTAAATGCCGCGTCTTAAACCGTCCGAGATGTTGGACTTGAAAACCTCGGTGGCGGTATCGCCCTTGTCGGCTTTCTTGGCCTCGTAGAGCGCTTCGAGCAGTTTTTTCTCGGCTATGGCGTTTGCCTTGACGGATACTTCCTGCATCTTCTCCTCTTTAACCAAGCGAATGGCGCATTCGACCAGGTCACGCACCATGCTCTCAACTTCCTTGCCGACGTAGCCGACCTCGGTGTATTTGGTGGCCTCGACCTTGATGAAGGGTGCCTTGACCAGTTTGGCAAGACGGCGGGCAATTTCGGTTTTACCTACGCCCGTGGGGCCCTTCATGATGATATTTTTGGGGGTAATTTCCTCTTTGAGCTCGGGCGAGAGCTGACTGCGACGGTAGCGGTTGCGCAGGGCGATTGCCACTGCCTTTTTGGCTTCGTGCTGCCCGATGATATGTCTGTCAAGCTCGAAAACAATCTGCTTGGGGGTTAAATCCATATTTTTATTCCTCCTTGATTGGCTGTTTGCGCTGTATTATACCGTTTCGCAAATGATATTGTCGTTGGTGAATACGCAAATTTCGCTGGCGATTTTGAGCGCCTTGGTCGCCACGGTGGAAGCGTCGTAATCGGTGTTCTGCAACAGCGCGCGAGCCGCCGCCAGGGCGTAGTTTCCGCCGCTGCCGATCGAACAGCAGCCGCCGTCCGGCTCGATGACCTCGCCCGTGCCCGAGAGAATGAGCAGGGTGTCCTTATCCGCCACAATCATCATGGCGTCCAGCTTTCTGCCGATTTTATCGCTGCGCCAGAGCTCGGCAAGCTCGACCGCCGAGCGCATGAGGTTGCCCGAAAATTTATTGAGCATGCCCTCGAATTTTTCCGTGAGGGAAAAGGCGTCGGTAACCGAGCCGGCAAAGCCCAAAATGACCTTGCCGCCGTAAATTCTGCGTACCTTGACCGCCGTATTTTTGAAAATAATGGATTCGCCCATCGTAACCTGACCGTCGCCGGCGATGGCGGTAACGCCGTCTTTTTTAACGGCGCAGATGGTAGTGCCTCTGAATTCCATAAATCTGATTGACTCCTTTCAACGTTTACTGAATATGGTTTGATTTCCGGACGGGAAGTCCGTTTGATTATTTTTAAAGCGTTTTGCGCTCTTTTAAACGGTTTGCACTAAATTTGACTGTATTTTTTTAATTTCTTCGAGCGCGCGCTCGGCGTACAGACGGCGTTTTTCCTTTTTATCCCTGCCCGTATACGCCACGGGCGCAAGCACGCCGTAATTGGCGTTCATGGGCTGAAAATCTACGTTGGGCGTGCTGATATGCTCGCTCAACGCACCCGATACGGTGGCGGAAGAAAAGTTTACGCTCTTGCCCTGCAGGCGCTGGGCGATATGCACGCCGACCAACAGCCCGCTCATGGCGCTCTCCACGTACCCCTCTACGCCCGTAATCTGACCGGCAAAGTATAAGTTGGGGTTGTGCTTACAGGAAAAATCCTTGTTCAGGACGTCGGGAGCATTTAAATAAGTGTTGCGATGCATGACGCCGTAGCGTAAAAACTCGGCGTTGCGAAGGGCGGGAATGAGTGAGAACACACGCTTTTGCTCGCCGAACTTTAAGTTGGTTTGACAGCCGACGAGGTTGTACGCCGTGCCTTGCGGGTTCTCTTTCCGAAGCTGCAGGACTGCGTAGTGGCGTTTGCCGTTTTCGTCGTACAGCCCGACGGGCTTAAAAGTGCCGAATCGGAGGGTATCATGCCCACGGGAAGCCATAATTTCCACGGGCATACAGCTTTCAAAAATTTCGCCCTTTTCAAAGGAGTGCAGGGTTACTTTTTCCGCCGAAAGCAGGGCGGCGACAAAGGCGTCGTACTCCTCTTTGTTCATGGGACAGTTGATATAATCGCCCGAGCCCTTGCCGTACCTGTCGCCGATGAAGGCGGAAGTCATATCCACGCTATCCGCCGAAACGATGGGAGCGGAAGCGTCGTAAAAATGCAGGCCGCTGCCGAATTTTTTTGCGATGTCCGCTGCGAGCGCGTCCAAGGTCAAAGGACCCGTGGCAATGACCGTGATGCCGTCTTGCGGCTCGGGCAGGGAGGTAACCTCCCCTTCCACGATTTCAATGAGCGGTTGGGATTTTATTTTTTGCGTGATATATGCCGAAAACCCCTCGCGCTCGACCGCCAGCGCGCCGCCGGCAGGAACGGTATGACAATCTGCCGACTCCATGGTGAGCGAGCCCAACAGGCGCATTTCCTCCTTTAACAGTCCGCAGGCGTTGCCGTACACGTCGTTGGATTTTAAGGAGTTGGAGCAGACCAGCTCGCCAAAGTCGGGCGAGGAGTGTGCGGGCGTGAAGCGGGAAGGCTTGCAGTCCACAAGGCGCACGGGAATATTGCGGCGAGCCAGATAGTACGCCGTTTCTACGCCGGCAAGACCTGCGCCGACGACGGTAACTTTATCCATGGTGTGTTCCTCCGCAAATTTCTATTGCTTCTTTTTAGCCTTTTTTTCGGGCATGGGTGCTTGCTTTTCAATATAACTGCACGTTTTGACGGCGCAACGGATTGCGCCCTTTTCGGTTTGAACGACCACGCCGCCGCACACGGGGCATTTTTTGCCCGTGGGAATGTTCCAGCTCATGAACTTACATTCGGGATACGCCGTACAGCTGTAATAAATTTTACCCGCCTTGGATTTCATTTGACGGGTGGGTCTGCCGCAGTCCGGACAAACGCCCACGAGCTTGGCTTCGCCGTCCTCGACGAAGGGCAGGGTGCATTTACATTCGGGATAGTTGGGGCAGGCGAGGAATTTGCCGAATTTGCCGCTCTTGACCACCATGTTGGCGCCGCACTTGGGGCAACGGGTTTGGGAAATTTCCGCCTCGCTCTCGCTGACGATGTTGGAGCACTGCGGATAGTTGGTGCAGGCGAGATATTTGCCGTATTTGCCCGATTTGCGCACCATGGGCGAGCCGCATTTGGCGCAGATTTCGTCGGTCGGTTCGTCGCCGGCGTTGGACGCTCTTTTGAGCTGTTCGGCAAAGTCGGGATAGAACTCCCCGACGAGCGCGCGCCAATCCTTGCCGCCGTTTTCGATGTCGTCCAATTTCTCTTCCATTTCGGCGGTGAAGCGCACGTCCATTACGTTTTTGAAAAAGGCTTCCAAAAGGTCGCAAATCTTATACGCCACGGGCGTGGGTACCATGTACTTGCCCTCTTTCAACACGTATTTGCGCTTGTTGAGCACCGAAACGATGGTGGAGAAGGTGGACGGTCTGCCGATGCCCTTTTCTTCCATGAGCTTGATGAGCGAAGCGTCGGTATAGCGCAGCGGCGGTTTGGTGAACTTCTGTTCGGACAGAATTTTGACCAAGTTCAGCGTATCACCCTCGCTGAGCGGGGGGAGCAGCTTGGACGAAACTTCCTCTTCGTCCTCTTTCTTGCTCTCCTGGTATACGGCGGTGAAGCCGGCAAAGAGCAGGCTCTTACCGCTCGCCTTGAAGGTATAATCGCCCGAGAGCAGATCCATTTGCATACTGTTGTACTTGGCTTCGGACATTTGCGAAGCCACGAAGCGGTCGTAGACCAGCTTATAGACGTTGTAGTGTTTTTTATCCAATAATTTCTTGGCGCGTTCGGGGGTCATGCCCAAATCGTTGGGGCGGATTGCCTCGTGTGCGTCCTGCGCGCCCTTTTTACTGACGTAATAGTTGGGCTTTTGAGGGCAGTATTCTGCGCCGTAACGTTCCTTGATATACGAAAGCGCGCGCTGTTGCGCCTCGGCGGATACGCGGGTGGAGTCCGTACGGATATAGGTGATGAACGCAATATGCCCCTCGGCGGTATCCATACCTTCGTACAGATGCTGGGCGACGAGCATGGTTTCGGGCGAGCTCATGCCAAACTTGGTAGAGGCGTCCTGCTGCAGGGTGGACGTGGTGAAGGGCGCAGGGGCGTGGGATTTTGCCACCGTGCGTTTGATGGATTGAACCACGAACGGGTTTTTGTTTGCCGAAGCCAATACCTCGTCGGCTTCCGCCTTGTTGCAGGGCTTGAATTTCTTTCCCTTTTTCTTTTCCAGATTGGCTTTGAAGGAAGAGAATTTCTTTTCGCCGTCCTGCAGCTCAACCGCAACCGTCCAATACTCCTCGGGCTTGAAGGCGGTAATCTCGCGCTCGCGCTCGACGACCAGCTTTAATACGACCGATTGTACCCGACCGGCGGAAAGTCCGTTCTGGATTTTGTTGTTCAAAAGCGGCGAGAGCTTGTAGCCCACCAATCTGTCGAGCACACGGCGAGCCTGTTGGGCGTCGACGAGATTGTAGTTGATGACGCGGGGGTTCTGCAGCGCGCGTTCGACGGCGGTGGGAGAGATTTCGTTGAATTCGATGCGGTTTTTGGCCTGTTCGTTCAACCCGAGCACCGTCTGTAAATGCCAGGAAATTGCCTCGCCCTCTCTGTCGGGGTCGGTTGCGAGGTAGACCTTGTCGGCTTTTTTTGCCGCTTCCAAGAGGTGCTTGACGACCGCTTCCTGCGCCGCCGTGGTAACGTATTTGGGCTCGTAGTCGTTTTTGAGCGATACGCCCAGCGTGCGTTCGGGCAGGTCACGGATATGCCCCTTGGAGGCTTCTACCTTGTATTTTCCCTTTAAGTATTTTGAAATTGTCTGCGCTTTGGAAGGAGATTCTACAATGATTAAATCCATAATATACGTCTGTTTCCTCTATATTCAATGTTAATTTTTTCAGTTTTTGATTGCCGTGTAACGGTTCCCGCCCGCACGGACGAGATAGCCCTTGACTTCCAGCTCGGTGAGCAAGCCGCCTAAAAGATAGAGCGGAATTTCGGTGGCGGCGGAAATTTTTTCCACGTGCGCCTCGCCCACCTCTTTTAAGTAAGAAAAAATTTTATTTTCCTCGTTGTTCAACGGGGGCATGTCTGCGTTTTGAGTGCATTCCAAGCTGTAATGAGCCAAGATATCCTCGATGCAGTCGACGGGGAACGCGCCGCTTTTGAGCAGGGCGTTGCAGCCCTCGCCGCTGGGGATTTTGGGGTTATAGGGAATGGCGAATACGTCCCTGCCGTATTCCAAGGCGTACGTTGCCGTGATGGAAGCGCCGCTGCGCTTGCCCGCGCTGACCACCAGCGTGCCCTCGCTAAGGCCTGCGATGATGCGATTGCGTACGGGAAAGAGGAATTTTTGCGGTTTTACCTCGGGACGGTGCTCGGTGAGCACCAAGCCGTGCTTGGCTACCGTTTTCAATATGTCGGCGTGCTCGGCGGGGTAGACGTGGTCGAACCCGTACGCCAACACGCTGATGACGGGCATGGGTGCATCCAAACCGTCGTTTTCGGTGTTTTTACAGCTTTGCAAAACGCCCTCGATTGCCGCTAAATCGCCGCCCTCGGCAAGCCCCGTAACCATTGTGAAATGCTTACAGATATTGGCGGAAAGCTCCCGTGTGAAGGCCTGCGCCCACGTGAGCGTGCGCCTTGAACCCACAATGGCAAAGCGTCTGCTTTTTAAGAGATTGCGATTGCCTTTACAGTATAAAATGATGGGTGGGGCAGAAATATTCGCAAGCGATTGGGGATATTCGGGCGAAAGCAGAGTTATAAAGAATATGTCCTCTTTTTCCAGTTTTGATAACAGCGAGCACAAATAATCCCCGTCGGCAAGCGTGTCCTTTAACGCATTGAGCGTTTCTTGGGGGATAATTTTTAAAAGCGCATCCGTACATTCTTCAAAATCCGTAACCATTTTGGTGAGCGGCTGAACGGCAGATATAATTTTTATTTTTTGCTGGTAGGTAAGCGCTTCAAAGCTGTCCAGCCAGACGATTACCTTTTCCTCTGCGGTGTAACGGTATTTCATACGTTTCTCCAAGACGGGTTAGCCTTTTTAATTACATATCGCTCTTGTCGTACGTGCGGTACGAGAGCGCTTCATAGACGTGCTTGGGCTTTATCTCCTCGCTGCAGTCGAGGTCTGCCACCGTGCGCGCCACCTTGATGATACGCGAACGGGCGCGGGCGGAGAGATGAAACTGCTCAAATGCACGGCGTAAAACGCCGTCGCACTCCTCGCTCAACGCGCAGAAGGCTCTGAGCTCGGCCTCCCCCATCTGACTGTTGGTGCGAATGGGCAAGCCCTCAAACCGTTGCAATTGGATTTTACGGGCACGGTTGACCCGTTGACGCACTTTTTCGCTGGGTTCTTCTTCCCGATTGGAGGTCAGCTCGTCGTAGCGCACGTTGTCCACCTCGACCTGTAAATCGATTCTGTCCAGCAGCGGACCGGAGATTTTATCCCGATACCGACGGATTTGCGCCGTGGTGCAGGTGCAACGCTTGCCTTCCGCGCCGTAATTGCCGCACGGGCAGGGGTTCATACCGGCGCAGAGCATGAAGTCGGCGGGATAGCTGACGCTGCCTGTCGAACGGGAAACCGTGATGACGCCGTCCTCTAAGGGCTGGCGCAGGGATTCCAAGGTGCTGCGCTTATATTCGGGCAGTTCGTCCAAAAAGAGCACGCCGCCGTTTGCAAGCGAGATTTCGCCGGGACGTATGCCGTGCGTACCGCCGCCGCACATGGCAACGGTGGTGGCGGTGTGGTGCGGGGTGCGGAAGGGACGCTCGGTAACGATGCCCTTTTCGCCCAAGGTGCCTGCCACCGAATGCACTTTGGTAATTTCGAGCGCCTCGTCAAAGGACAGATCGGGCATGATGGACGGAACCGAGCGCGCGAGCATGGTTTTGCCCGTGCCGGGCGGCCCGACGAAGAGAATGTTGTGCCCGCCGCTTACGGCGACCTCCAACGCGCGCTTTGCCAGGGGCTGACCCTTGACGAAGCGTAAATCGTGCCCGCCGAAACGGGAGTTTTGGTCGACTTCTATACAAAAAGATTGGGTTTGTACGGGAGAAAGGAGCGCTTCACCCGAAAGATGGTTGACTACCTCTTTTAAATTTTGCGCAGCGTAGGCGCAAACGCCCTCGATGTACTGCGCCTCTTTGGCGTTGTCCTTGGGCAGGATAAATTGACAAAATCCTCTATCCCTCGCCGCAATGAGCATGGGCAGCATGCCGTTGACGGGGCGTAAATCGCCGTTTAAGCCCAATTCGCCCAGAAAGACGTACCCGTCCGTAAGGTTTGTTACCAGCTGGTCGGACGCTTTTAATAGGCAGAGTGCCACGGCAAGGTCAAAGCCTGCGCCCTCTTTTTTGAGGTCGGCAGGGGCTAAATTGACGGTGATTTTATGCACGGGAAAGCTAAAACCGCTGTTTTTGAGCGCCGAACGCACGCGTTCCTTGGACTCCTTGACGGCGGCGTCAGGCAGACCGACGAGCTCGTAAGAGGGCAAGCCCTTGTTGACGTCGGCTTCGACCGTAACGGGAAAACCGTCTAAACCGTTGAGTGAAAACGAATGAATGGTAGCAATCATATCATTTCTCCGAAAGTATTTTAAAAAAGCAAAACTCCGCTCGCACGGGTGGGTGCGTAGCGGAGATATGAAGTTTTGTTTATTCTAAGGCGATGACGCCGTATTGACCGTTGGAGAGAATGGACGTCCAACCGAAGAGTGCGTTGGCGAGCTCTGCACTCACCTGCCAACCGAAGAGCATGGGCGAGGACAGCGCAAACACGAGCACGCAGCCGCCGATGAGGGCGAGGAGCGAAGCGTTGACCGCTATGCTTACCATTCTTTGCCGTCCTTCGTTCTGCGGCTTCATGCCGTCCAGAATAAAGAAGGCAAGCGCAATGAACGAGGCGTAGAACAGATAGAAGGGATAGCTCTGCAGGGCTGATACGTTCTCCATCCACAGGTAGGGAATGAGCGAGGTCATTGCTCCGATAAACAGCGCAATGTACGCTTTGAACGCAATATTGAATTTTTTATCGTCCTCTTTCATCGTGATGAGCTTTACGACGACGTATACCGTGCTGAACAGGAAGGAGAGCGCAGCGGCGTATGCCACGATGAG
>JAFVZP010000064.1 GCA_017508105.1 Clostridia bacterium | reverse complement strand
CATATCGTCTTTCATGTATTTATAGAGTCTTTCTACAATAACATCGTTGAGTGTTTTCATTTTAATCTCCTTATACTCAACATTTTGTCCCAATAAGATTAAAAATATTCTTAAAAAATAAAAATTTTGAGAGTTTTGAGGATGTTATAATTATCCAATTTTTTGTAAATATCAAAGGATAGCAGAATTACCGCGTGTTCAATAGGGATTTAAATTGAATAATTTATAAAACTCGACTTTTTAATGAGTCGAGTTTGCTTTTGTGTATGCAAAATGGATTGAATTAAAATTACTTTTATAATATAATAAAGTTACTGATAATTACAAAAAATTTATTACAAAGGAGAAATTATGAGAGAAGCGATATTAAACATTCAAGATGAAGAAAAAGTCAACAAGCGACTAAAAAGGAAAGAAAAACTAGCAAAAATTCTTATAGCAAGCGAGAAAAAAATGGACGAGTTTTTGCTTAAAGTTGAAGAAGAATTAAAAACTTTGCCACAGGGCGAAAAACTGGCGAATATACCCGTTTTTGTATCCATGGTAAAAAGTTATATTAAGAAAGAGTATACGGCTTTTCCTATGAATACACTTGTATCTATTGTAGCGCTATTATTGTATTGGGTTTCTCCTGTTGATATAATACCTGATAAGATTCCTCTTTTAGGCAAACTAGACGATATTTGTGCGCTAAGCATTGTTTTGCGTGGTGTGGGAAAGGATGTTGAGGTTTATAAGGCGTGGAAAAAAGGCGAGATAAACAAGCCTTTGTTTCAAGAGTAAAAAGAGCCAAAACGGCACGAAATAATGAACAAAGAGGATTAAATATGGAAAAGATAGTTATTGATAAAGAATTTTTAAAAGACTATAAGTTTCTTTTGCTTGGATTTGAAAATTGTGACGCTTATAAAATTGCCATAGAAGATATATTGGACATTTATTGCAAGGCAGAGGCAACTGATAAGAAGAAAAGTACATATCGCACGGCAGACGGGTTTATAAAAATTGCCGCAAGGGCTTCGCAAACAGTGGAGTGTTTTGTTTCACGTGATAATTTAATAGGGACGAAGTGGGATACCCGATTAAAAGAACGGTTAGAAATGTTGGGCGGTGCGGTGGATATACTTTCGTTTTCTTTAGAGGATAAGGAAAATCATGATATAGATATTTGCGTGCCGTATGATCCGTTGGAGAGTGTTATACACGGCGATAACGAGATAGAATTGTCGAATTGCCCGTCTTTGGAGCTTGATGAAGACGGTAATATGATTATTGCTTTTGGAAAAAGCTCAAAACAGCCCAAACGAAAGGATAACAATTATGCCGAACTGATTACAGGCTGGAAAGATGCTTTTGGGGAAAATGAACCCACCGTATTAAAAGTTAAGGTGAATTTGCTGGAGTCTTTTGGCGAAGAACAAAACAATTTTACGCTTTCGTTTAAAATTTGTAATAAATTCCGCAAAAACTATTTTACGGAATTGATTTTTATGGATTGCAGGGATATTGTATGTGAACTTTACTTTCCGGAAAAAGGAGAATGTGAAATCGTTATGTCGAAAATGGCAGACGGTCGCATATACGTTGGTTTGGACGGATTGGGGATAGAATTTATTTGCACTTCGGTATTAGAGTGCGGTTATTATTATAATCAAAACAAAGATTGAATGCAATACAAGGCTCGGATTGAAAAATCCGAGCCTTACTTTATTATATTTATGTGTATCAACGCAAAATTCCCGTAGAAATATAGCAATAAATTTTTGTTTTGCTATTGACGGCGGGTATATTTTTTGTTATAATAAAAACAACTCAAACGCTTGTTTGAGAAATTAAAACCAAGGAGAAACAATGTATGAATAAAGGGGATTTTATTAAGGCAATGGCGCAAAAGGCAGGCTTAACGCAAAAGGACGCCGCTACCGCTTACGACGCGTTCATCGCAACCGTAACGGACGCATTGCAGGCAGGCGATAAGGTTCAGCTCGTCGGTTTCGGTACCTTCGAGGTCAAAGACGTACCTGCAAAAACGGGTATCAATCCCAAGACGGGCGAATCCATTGAAATTGCAGCCGGCAAAAAACCCGTTTTGAAATTCGGTAAAGCCTACAAAGACGGCTTTAACGCCTAATTGAAGGCAAAGAGTTTGGTTTTTACCCCACCCATGCCCGAAAAGAGTATAAAAAAGCGGCGCTGATTTTCATCAGCGCCGCTTTGGTATTTTAAGTCTTAGAATTCAATTTTTTCTTGAATATATTTCATCGCTTCTTCCACGGATACTCGAATTTGCTCCATGGTATCTCTGTCTCTTACCGTAACGGTATTGTCCTCCAAGGTCTGGAAGTCCACGGTTACGCAGTAGGGCGTACCGATTTCGTCCTGGCGGCGGTAACGCTTACCGATGGAGCCGGTCACGTCGTAGGTGGTGGAGAACTTCTTGGCAAAGCTTGCAAACACCTCGTCTGCCTTTTCGCTCAAATTCTTTTGCAAGGGCAATACGGCGCACTTATAGGGTGCAAGCGCGGGGTGCAGGTGCATAACCACACGGGTATCCTTCTTCTCCTCGTCCACGATTTCCTCGTCGTACGCTTCGGTCAAGAATGCCAAAACCACTCTGTCTGCGCCGAGCGACGGCTCGATAACGTAAGGCACGTATCTCTCGTTGGTCACGGGGTCGAGGTATTCCATGCTCTTGCCGCTCTCGTTCTGGTGCTGGGTCAGGTCGTAGTCCGTTCTGTCCGCAATGCCCCACAGCTCGCCCCAACCGAAGGCAAACTTATACTCAAAGTCGGTCGTCGCCTTGGAATAGAAGCACAGCTCTTCAGGGGAATGGTCACGGAGCTTTAAGTGCTCTTCCTTCATGCCGAGGGACAACAGCCAATCCTTACAGAACTGCTTCCAGTAGTTAAACCATTCCAAATCAGTGCCGGGCTTGCAGAAGAATTCCAATTCCATCTGTTCAAACTCACGGGTACGGAAGGTAAAGTTGCCGGGGGTAATTTCGTTGCGGAAGGACTTACCCACCTGTCCGATGCCGAAGGGCACCTTCATGCGGGTAGCACGCTGTACGTTCAGGAAGTTGACGAAAATGCCCTGTGCCGTTTCGGGACGCAGGTATACGGTGTTTGCCGTATCCTCGTTGACGCCCTGGAAGGTCTTGAACATGAGGTTGAACTTACGAATGGACGTAAAATCCGCCTTACCGCAAATAGGGCATACGATTTTTTTCTCAGCGATGAAGTTTTCCAACGCCTCGTTGTCCATGCTCTCTACCTTGACGTCCAAGCCGTGCTTTTCAACGTACGCTTCCACGAGGTTGTCTGCACGGTGGCGCGCCTTACAGCTCTTGCAGTCCATCAAGGGGTCGGAGAATCCGCCGAGGTGGCCCGAGGCCTTCCAAGTGCTGGTATTCATCAAAATGGCGCAATCCACGCCCGTATTGAGGTTATTTTCCTGAATAAATTTTTTCCACCACGCCTTTTTGACGTTGTTTTTCAGCTCTACGCCCAAGGGGCCGTAGTCCCAAGTATTGGCAAGGCCGCCGTAGATTTCACTTCCGGGGAAGATAAAACCTCTGTTTTTACACAGTGCCGTCAACTTTTCCATGGTAACAGCTCTCTTATCCGCCATTGTATACAATCTCCTTTGAAAATATATCGTTCGCAAAATATTATATATTTTTTCCCGCTATAAGTCAACCGCATTTACGCTTTTCCTTAAAAAATCTGTGTAAAACCCAAAAGAATGACTGCAAGAACTTTACTTTTTAGTAAAATATAGGTATAATAAAAGAATAAAACATAAAGAAAAAACTGCGAGGTACAAAAAATGTTAAGCGATATCGAAATTGCAGAAAGCGCAAAAATGCAGGACATTCGTGAGGTAGCCAAACAGCTCGGTCTCACCGAGGACAATTTGGAACTGTACGGCAAGTACAAAGCAAAGGTCAATTTGCCCAAAATGGATAAAAAGGCAAAGATGATTTTGGTTACGGCAATCAACCCCACCGCCTCGGGCGAGGGAAAAACCACCGTATCCATCGGTCTTGCCGACGGCATGAAGCGCATCGGCAAAAACGTCTGCCTGGCATTGAGAGAACCTTCCTTGGGTCCCGTATTCGGCATCAAGGGCGGCGCCGCAGGCGGCGGTTACGCACAAGTCGTACCCATGTCCGATATCAACCTGCATTTCACGGGCGATTTACACGCTATTACGGCGGCGAATAACCTGCTTTGCGCCCTCGTAGACAATCATATTTTCCGTGGCAACGAATTGAATATCGACCTCGACAATATCTATTTCCACCGTTGCATGGACATGAACGACAGAAGCTTAATCAACATCACCGTCGGTCAGAAGGGCAGAGGGGTGGAGCGAGTTGACCACTTCGACATCACCGCTGCCAGCGAAATTATGGCGGTTTTATGCCTCGCCAGAGATATTCCCGATTTAAAGGAGCGCTTGGGCAACATCATCGTGGGCTTAAATACGGACGGCGAATACGTCTTTGCCCGTCAAATCCCCGGCGCCGTCGGTTCCATGGCGGTGCTTTTGAAGGAAGCCATGAAGCCCAATCTGGTGCAGACCTTGGAGGGTACGCCCGCCTTCGTGCACGGCGGTCCCTTCGCCAACATTGCCCACGGCTGTAACTCCATTCAGGCAACCTATTGCGCCATGAGTCTTGCCGACTACGTAGTTACCGAAGCGGGCTTCGGTGCCGACCTCGGTGCGCAAAAGTTTTTAGACGCCAAGTGCCGTATCGCCGGCATTGAGCCCTCGGCAATCGTATTGGTTGCCACGGTCAAGGCGTTAAAGCTGCACGGCGGTGCGGACAAAGCCACGCTCTCCGAGGAGAATTTAACCGCATTGAAGGGGGGCATGCCCAACCTTTTCAAGCATATCGAGAATATGCAGCAAATCTATAAAAAGCCCGTCGTGGTCGCTATGAACCGCTTCTTCACGGACACCAAGGCCGAAACCGACTACGTCATTGAAGAAGTGCAAAAGTACGGCGTCAAGGCGATTTTTACCGACGTATTCTTAAACGGCGGCGCAGGCGGCGAGGAGCTCGCCCAGGCAGTCGTCGAGGCGTGCGAAATTTCCTCGAAACTGGAATATTCCTACCCCTTGGATATGCCCGTTGCAGACAAATTGAACGCCGTTGCCACCAGAGTATACGGTGCCGACGGGGTAAACTTCACCGACGAGGCGCTCGAAAAAATAAAGACCATCGAGGCAAAGGGCTTTGGCAATTTACCCGTCATCATCGCCAAAACGCAATACTCGCTCTCGGACGACGAAAAGCTGACCGCACGCCCCACGGGCTTTAAAATCACCGTGCGCGACGTCATCTTAAAGGGCGGCGCAGGCTTCATCGTAGCGGTAGCCGGCAAAATTATGCTCATGCCCGGCTTGTCCAAGCACCCCTCTGCCGAGCACATCGATTTAGACGAAAACGGCAAGATTTACGGTTTAAGCTAACAAATCCAATTCGCCCGTTTTCACGGGCATGCCCCCCACGAAGGGCGACTCTCTCAACAAACGTATCCAACGTAAACAACCACAACGGAGATTTATATATGGCAGAAATGCAAGCAACCAATTTCATTGAACAAATCGTCAACGAGGACCTGACCAATCAAAAGGTAACGGCGGTACAAACCCGTTTCCCCCCCGAGCCCAACGGCTATCTGCACATCGGGCACGTCAAGAGTATGCTCGTCAATTTCGGCACGGCGCTCAAATACAACGGCAAGTGCAACCTCTTTTTCGACGATACCAACCCCTCTAAGGAAAAGACCGAGTTCGTCAACGCCATTCGCAAGGACATCGAGTGGGTGGGCTACAGCTGGACCAAAGAGGTATACGCCTCGGATTTCTTTGAAAAAATCTACGAATACGCCGAACAGCTCATTCAGATGGGCAAGGCGTTCGTCTGCGATTTAACCGCCGAGGAAATTTCTGCGCTCCGCGGCACGCTCAAAGAACCGGGCAAGGAAAGCCCGTACCGCAACCGTTCGGTAGAGGAAAATTTGCAGTTATTCAGAGAAATGCGCGCGGGCAAATACCCCGACGGCGCAAAATGCCTGCGTGCCAAAATCGACATGGCGTCCCCCAACATCAACCTTCGGGACCCCGTCATTTACCGCATCTTACGCTCCACCCATCACCGCACGGGCGACGCTTGGTGCATCTATCCCATGTACGACTACGCGCACCCCATCTGCGACTATTTGCAGGGCGTAACCCATTCGCTTTGCACCTTGGAGTTTGAGGATCACCGCCCCTTATACGATTGGGTGGGTATCACCCTCGGCTTTAACCCCAAGCCCCGTCAAATCGAGTTTGCCCGTCTGAACATCACCAACACGGTCATGAGTAAGCGTTACCTCAAAAAATTGGTCGAGCAAAACCTCGTTCACGGCTGGGACGACCCCCGCATGCCCACGGTGGCAGGCTTACGCAATAGGGGTATTCCGCCCAAAGCGCTGCTCGATTTTTGCGAGGCGGCGGGTATCTGTAAGGCCGATTCCATCTGCGAACAGAGCTATTTAGAGCACTTCATCCGCGACAATTTAAACGCCAACGCCGAGCGTGCCATGGTGGTTGTCGACCCCTTAAAGCTGACCATCACCAATTACGAGGGTGAGGAAGAGGTGGAGTTTACCGTCAACCCCACGCAAGAGAACTCTCCCGTGCGCACCGTGCCCTTCGGCAAGCATATCTATATTGAAAAGGGCGATTTTGCCCTCGTACCCCCGCCCAAGTACAACCGCTTGAAGCTCGGCGGCTACGTTCGCTTGAAGGGTGCGTATATCGTGCAATGCGACGATATAATTAAGGACGAAAACGGCGAAGTCGTTGAAGTTTTGTGCCACTATATCCCCGAAAGCCGTTCCAATAACGACACCAGCGGCATCAAGGTCAAGGGCACCATTCATTGGGTATCCGCCGACCGCGCCGTGGACTGTACGGTGAAAAATTACTCCTATTTGTTAAACGACGCCGCCTACGACGGTCAGGACTTTGACGAGCGCATGAATTTAAACAGCGAAACGGTCATCGAGGGCGCCAAAGCCGAGCCTTATCTTTTAACTGCCGAGGACGGCAAGCAATTCCAGCTCCTGCGCACGGCGTACTATAAAAAATGTACGGACAGCGGCAAGCTCTGCCTTTCCTTCATCGTTTCCATGAAAGACAGCTATAAAAAGTAGCGTGCAGCGTGGCTGTCCACAAGGAAAATTGGCTTCAATCAACAATCTATTCATAAAAGAACCGCCGTTTTTTACGGCGGTTTTTTTATTTTAGGGTATTGACAAGCTAAAAAACGTATGATATGATAACAGCACAAGGAGGGGAATTTATGCAAAAATTAAAAAAATTACTAATGATGTTTCTATGTAGTATGCTTTTGGTTGGCGCCTGCGCATTCTCGGCTTGTGATATTGGCAATAATTCTTCAAGTGCGCCCGGTTCGTCAGGTGGAGGAGGTTCTTCCGATAATGACTATCCTATTGCTGCGGCACCGTATTAT
>JAFVZP010000063.1 GCA_017508105.1 Clostridia bacterium | reverse complement strand
TCTCTCCGTTTAATCAACCGTCGGAACGAGTTTTTTACGCCGACGGTCGATTCGCTCGCCCTGCAAGCCGACGTGTATGAATTCATGGAAGCAAATTCCCAGGCGCTCAGAACCTGGTACCGTTTTTTAAATATCTGCGACGAAAGCGCCTTGGCCGAGGCATACGAGGGCTTGGCGGTCAATTACATGAACCTCGGCAAAGAGAGCCAAGCGGCTTATTACTATAACCTCTTGTTGCGAGTAGACGACGAGCTGACCGAGGAGAGCAAAATGGACATCGTAGAGATGTTCTCCAAGCCCAAGCGCGATGCTTTTAAAATCGTCTATCCGCCCGAAAAAGCCGATTATACCGAACAGATGGAAAAGGGCTTGCGCGCCTTAAAGGACGGCGATTTTGCTTGCGCCCGTACTTATTTGGAACAGGTGCAGGAGGGGGCAAAGCAATATAAAAATGCGCAAAACTTACTCGCCATCACTTGCCTTTTGGAGGATAAGAAGGACGAAGCCCGTAATATCTGTCAAAAGCTTCTTTCCCAAGACGAAAACGACGTGCAGGCAAATACCACGTACGCCGCACTTTTGGGGCAGTCGGAAGAGCGCCAAAAGGCGAAGGAAATTGCAATAAAACTCTCTAAAATACAAACCTCCGACTCTGACGAGTTATACAAAATCGCCACCGTCTGCTGTGAAAACGACATGCACGCCCAGGCGCTTGAAAAATTCGTTCAGTTGGAAAAGGAAATTAAAAACGACGGCAATTTGCTTTATTTCAAAGGTGTTGCCGCCTTTAAGAGTGGCGACGTGGACTTGGCAATAGAAACCTTTGGAAAATTGTTGACCGTCTATCCCGAGGCGGCGGTCGTGCGCTACTATTACGACATCCTGCGCTACTATCGGGAGAATAAGGAAAAAGAAGTACCCATGCCCGAATAGACTTACTTTTACCGCGTACCGCAACCCGTGCGTGAAAAGTACTTCGACTTGCTCTGTTTCTTGGATAAATTGCGCAAGGACGAAGCCAAAGTTGTATCTGACAATCCGCAGGTTGAGGGCGTGTTGCGTTGGTGCTTCGACGAGCTGGACGGCGCCGACGGCGATTTACAGATCTTTGCCGTCTGCGTAGCAATTCATTGCCATTGTGAGGATTTCTTACAGGAAATGCTGCTCGATCCCGACGTATCCGACGTGGTTAAATTGAAAGCGCTGCATTTGCTCGCCGTGCAAAACGAGGATTGCGAATACGGCGTTGTGATATACCATATCTACCGCCGACTCAAGTTTTACCGCATCAAAACGGGCGTAAAAAAACGCAAGCGCTTTTTAGAGGCGTACGCCTCGGTATATGCAAAGTTCGTCGTCGTTTCGGACAATTACGCGCAGCGCATCCGCGCCGCCGCCGAGCTTTTGTATAATTGTCTTTTAGTGCGTGAAGCAACGGGATATATCGACAAAACGGCAGATATTTCCTGCGTTATTTATATGCTGGCAGGCATCAAAGAGGCGGGCGCCACGGTGGAAGCGGCGTCCAAGCTGTTCGGCGCAAACGCCCAAACGGTACAGGAAATTCTTTCTTTGGTTGAAACTGTTACCCAAGAAGTTATGCAGCGAGAATCGCAAAATAAACCGGCGCAAGAGGAATAACGTACAATGTCAAAGAACAACGGTCAATTTTTAAAAATTATTGATTTAGACGGCGCTTTCGATAAGCGCATGGCGGAGTATTTTTCTAAAAAACGCAATCAATTCACCGAAGAGGAATGGGAAAACTTTTTTGCCCAAAGCTATATCACCTTTTCGGATACGAAAATTGAAAGTTTAAACGCCACGCCAAACGAATATTATCAAAAAATGAACCATGCAGACCTGCTCGCCTGTATACGCCTGCATTTTGAAAAACAGGTCCCCATCGACGGGTTTTTACGCCGCGCGCTTGAAGAAGAGCGCAACCGTCCCATCCTGCGCGCGCTTCTGGACGGAGATAACCAACAAGCGGCGTTTGCCGTGGAAATTGCGGGCATGGATACTTCGTTTTACGAGGTGTACGTCGAGCTGCTCAGCCGAGAGGATAGCCATAACTTACACGCGCTTTTGGTGGATGTTTTAAAAGAGGATGCCGACTCGCTCTGCGACGGTTTGTTGGAGCTTTACAGTCAAGGCATCTCCTGCGAGCCTATCGCCGATATCGTCAGTCATTGTCTTGTGCCCCGAGAGGAGGTCTTTTTTCTGCTCTTAGACGAATTTTTAAAAGCCGACGAGTGCTTGGAGCAAGCCGTCATGCGCCTTGTGCGTTACGGTGACGAGCGTGCGTTGCCCTATATAAAGGAAAGAGCTGCGCGTGAAGAGACGGACTACCTCGATTTCCGCGCCTTGCGCTTGGCGTGCGAGGCATTGGGCGGTAGCTTACCCGAACGTGATTTTTCCACGAGCGAGGAATACTTACGCTTTGCGCAGGAAGAGGAGCGCCAACGGGAAGAACGCAATCAATTGGAAGAAAAGGCTTAAAAAGGCTTAAATTGGCATAGCCGTCATATTTAAACGGGCTTTCGCATAGACTAAACAAGTAAGTTTAGTTGAGCGGAGGCTTTTTTATTATGGAAAATTACAATATTTACGAGGATATAGCCACCCGTACGCAGGGTGCGCTGTATATCGGCGTGGTAGGCCCGGTTCGCACGGGTAAATCTACCTTTATCAAGCGCTTTTGTGAGCAGCTTGTCATTCCCGTAGCGGCGGGGGAAAAGCGTTCGCAAATGCAGGACGAACTGCCCCAATCGGCAGGCGGTAAAACCATCATGACCACCGAACCCAAATTCGTTCCGGCAGAGCCGGTTGCGGTAAAACTGGGCGAAAACACTTCCGCCCACGTGCGCCTCATCGACTGCGTAGGTTTTTTGGTCGAAGGCGCTATGGGCGCCGAGGAAGAGGGTAAACAGCGCCTGGTCAATACCCCTTGGCAGGAAGCGCCCTTACCCTTTGGCGAAGCGGCAAAAATCGGCACGCAAAAAGTCATTCGGGAACACTCCACCGTGGCGGTTTTAATCACGACGGACGGCAGCATCACGGATATTCCCCGTGAAAGCTACATTCGCGCAGAGGAGGCTACCGTGTCCGAGTTGAAGGCGCTCGGCAAGCCCTTTGTTATGCTCTTAAACTGCCGTGAACCGCATACGCCGCAGGCGCAAGCGCTCCAAGCGGAATTGGAGGAAAAATACAACTGCAAGGTATTGGCAATCAACGTCGAGTCGGTGGATAAAGCGGGGCTTTTAAGCGTGCTGGAACGGCTGCTATTCGAATTCCCCGTCACGGGCATCGACGTACATATCCCCGATTGGATGCGCTCTTTGCCGGCTGAAAATCCGCTCATCTTGGAAATTTCCGCCCGTCTGCGCGCGGTTGCGCCCAAAATTGAAAAGATGCGTGACTGCTCGCTGTTGGATGCAGCCTTTGAAAACAGCCAAACTTTGGTGGGCGCGGTCGGCGTGGGGTTAAACCTCTCCCAAGGCACGGCGGAGTGCACTTTGGAAGTAAAGGAAGAAGTCTTTTATCAAGTGGTCAGTCAAGAATGCGGCGAACAAATTGCAAACGACTTCGAGCTTTTGCGCTACGTTAAAATGCTCTCCGTGGCAAAGCGCAATTACGATAAAATTAAAACCGCCTTCACCCGTGCGGAAGAAGAGGGGTACGGCGTGGTAACGCCCGCTTCAAACGAGGTGCGCCTGGAAGAGCCCACGCTCGTGCGGCAAGGTCAGAATTTCGGCATTCATCTCACGGCAAACGCTCCCAGCTATCACGTCATCAAGGTAGACGTCAAGTCCTCGGTCAGTCCCATCGTGGGCAGTAAGGAACAGGGCGAGCAGTACGTCAATTCGTTGCTTGCCGATTATCAAACGGACGAGGAAAAGCTTTGGCAAACCGAGCTGTTCGGCAAATCCCTGCGCGCCTTGGTTGCTGACGGATTGGATAAAAAGAGCGAGGCCATGCCCGAGCTTTTACAGAAAAAGATGCGCCGTACTATTTCCAGAATCGTCAACGAAGGCAAGAGCTCTCTCTTTTGCATTCTGCTTTAAAGCGGGGAATAAAAAATGCGCCGTAAGGGCATACTGATAATAAAATTTTTCTGTAAGGAGAAAGTA
>JAFVZP010000062.1 GCA_017508105.1 Clostridia bacterium | reverse complement strand
GTGGATATACGAAAAGAAAAGACAGCGATTTCGGAAACGTCATTTTGTCAATAACTAAAGTTTCGGCAAACGGCAGCTATATCCTGCCCGACGGCACGATAATGCTCGTTGACGAGGACATTGAAGCATACCTTAACGGCATGCTTGTGTTCTATGATAAGGACAACGTGCCGCAGGTGTAATAATTGAATATAAAGATCAAAACCGCCGACAAAAATCGGCGGTTTTCGATATTGCGAGAAATCTGCACTTCAAATTCGTGCAATTTTCTCGCTTTTGCTTTTTTACTGTTATTTATCCTGCTCAATAAGCAATTTGATTGCCTCGATTGCCACGCGGATTGCCGCTTCGGTGTCAACGTTGTGCGTGTCGTCGGTGTCAAGTCCTGCATCGTATCTTTCCTGATTCCAAACTACGGAGAACACACCGCCCGAACGCGCGCGAAGAAGTGATGAAACCACGAAAAGAGTGCCGCTTTCCATCTCGCTTGCCTTAACACCGAGCTTTTTCCAAGCATCCCACTGCGCGAGAAGCTGGGGGGCTGTGGGCATTTTCGCAGGTCTGTGCTGACCGTAAAAGCTGTCCTTTGCCTGAACGACGCCAACGTGTACGTCGTGATTTGCCGTGTCGCCCTTCGCCGCCTTAACGAGCGCGAAAAGAACGTCCGTGTCGGGTACCGCAGGGAAAATTGCGGGTGCATATTCAAGAGATGTTCCGTCCTGACGAACCGCGCCGTTTGCTACGACCACGTCGCCTGCCTTAACGTCAAGGTCAATGCCGCCGCAGGTTCCAACGCGAATGAACGTGTCCGCGCCGCAAGCCGCAAGCTCCTCAACGGCGATTGCAGTAGAAGGACCGCCGATACCCGTGGAGCAAACACTTACCCTTTCTCCAAGAAGCGTGCCGTTCCAAATGCAGTATTCACGGTTCATACCTAAAAATTCGGGATTATCAAAGAATTTTGCGATTTTTTCGCATCTGCCGGGGTCGCCGGGAAGAATTACGTATCTTCCAACCTCGCCAACCGACGCCGGAATGTGATATTGTTTACCTTCTGTTTGAAGCATATTTATTTACCTCTCTTTTAGAAATTACAAAGTTAAGAATTGTTCTTTTTCGAGAAAAAAGAACCAAAAAGCTTTTAATCGCTTGGCTTGTGCGGATTTGACGCGCGGCGTATTTGCGCGGAATTTATTAATAATCCATTAAAGTTTTTTAGGGGTTATAGGGGGCGGTTTTTCAAAAAAGCCCCCTAAATTTTCACTTTCTAACTTTCTTCTTTTTATTAGTCGAAAAGCCGAATTTACCAATCCTCTTACCAAGCTCGAAGTATTCGCCGTGGGCGTAGGCAACGAGATTGGCTTTGTCAAGGCGCATTTTATCGTCCTTATCGAAAAGGGCTTCGTCAACGTTCACGGCAACTGCGCCAATGTCTGCCCCGTGGGAGCCCCCAAGGCAGAGTAACCACCTTTGACAAAAAAGCGCTTGCCGCATAGGCAAGCGTTTTTTATTCCATACTTCGGATATGACCCGATCCCGAAAAACCGCATGCTGGGCGCTGCTGCTCCTTCTCTGCCTGTGGCTGGGCTGCCGGCCGGCGGAGACGGCGGACGCTCCTGCGCCCACGTTGGCGCCGACCCTCACCCCTGCGC
>JAFVZP010000061.1 GCA_017508105.1 Clostridia bacterium | reverse complement strand
CCCCCGAAGCGTTGGAAATTTTAAAACAAAAGAAAAAGGGCAACTACAACATCGTAAAAATCAATCCCGACTACGTTCCCGCTGCCATCGAGCATAAGGACGTATTCGGCATCACCTTCAAACAGGGCAGAAACGATGCAAAAATTAACGCTGATTGGCTCAATAACATCGTAACCGCCAATAAAGATTTACCCGAAAGCGCCAAGCGTGACTTAATCATCGCGCTCATCACCTTAAAATATACGCAATCCAACTCCGTATGCTATGCGGTGGACGGACAGGCAATCGGCGTAGGTGCCGGTCAGCAGTCCCGTATCCATTGCACCCGTTTGGCGGGCAGCAAAGCCGACAATTGGCACTTGCGTCAAAGCGACAAGGTGTTAAACCTGCCCTTCAAAAAGGAAATCGGCAGACCGGACAGAGACAACGTCATCGACGTATACATCGGCGAGGACAGCGAGGACGTACTTGCCGACGGCAACTGGCAGAAGTTCTTCACCGAGCAGCCCGATCCCTTCACCCGTGCGGAAAAGAAGGCGTATCTGAGCCAAATCACGGGCGTGTCCTTGGGCTCCGACGCATTCTTCCCCTTCGACGACAACGTAATCCGTGCCGGCAGAAGCGGTGTCAGCTATATCGCTCAACCGGGCGGCTCCACCCGTGACGACCTCGTCATCAAATCTTGCGACGAGCAGGGCATGGTTATGGCGTTTACCGGATTAAGACTCTTCCACCACTAATCAAAAACCCTTTCGCACAATATGCGAAAGCTTGAATACCATCACAATTCTCATACAGGTTAAGGAAATATTACGATGAAAATTATGGTTGTCGGCGGTGGCGGCAGAGAACACGCCATCATCAAAAAACTAAAAGAAAATAAAAACGTAGAAGAAATTTTTGCTCTCCCCGGTAACGGCGGCATCGCAGCCGACGCTACCTGCGTCAATATCGGCGCAAAGGATATCGAAAAAATCGCGGAGTTTGCAAAGCAAAACGCCATCGACTTTGCCGTCGTAGCGCCCGACGATCCCTTGGTTCTCGGTGCGGTAGACGCTCTGGAAGAAATAGGCATTCCCTGTTTTGGTCCCAATAAGCGTGCGGCAATCATCGAGGGCAGTAAAATCTTCTCCAAAAATTTAATGAAAAAATACTCCATTCCCACGGCGGAATACGAAGTATTTGAAGATATGCAATCGGCGCTCAATTACTTAGACGAGGCACCCATGCCCACGGTTATCAAGGCAGACGGCTTGGCGCTCGGCAAGGGCGTGGTCATAGCGCAGACCAAAGAAGAGGCAAAGGCAGCCGTCAAGGAAATGATGCAGGATAAAAAATTCGGCGAGAGCGGCAGTAAAATCGTCATCGAGGAATTTTTAACCGGCCCCGAGGTTTCCGTACTCTCCTTTACGGACGGTAAAACGCTCGTTCCCATGGTTTCTTCCATGGACCACAAGCGCGCGCACGACAACGACGAGGGCTTGAACACGGGCGGTATGGGTACCGTTGCTCCCAACCCTTACTACACAAGCGACGTTGCAAAAGAGTGCATGAACACCATTTTCCTACCCACCATGCACGCAATGAACGCCGAAAACAGAACGTTCAAGGGCTGTCTGTATTTCGGCTTAATGCTCACCCCCAAGGGACCCAAGGTCATCGAGTATAACTGTCGGTTCGGCGATCCCGAAACGCAGGTAGTATTACCCCTTTTAAAGACCGACCTTCTCACCGTCATGCAAGCGGTGGCAAATGGCAGCTTAGCCGATATCAACGTAGAATTTTCAAACGGCAACGCTTGCTGCGTGGTCATCGCGTCCAAGGGCTATCCCCAATCCTATCAAAGCGGCTTTGAAATGCAGCTCCCCAAAACCAAAACGGGCGAATATATCTTCGTTGCCGGCGCCAAAAAGGACGGCGAAAAACTTCTCTCCGCAGGCGGCAGAGTGCTCGGCGTAACGGCTACGGGCAAAAATCTCTCCGAAGCAATCGACAATGCCTACACGTTGGCAAAACAGGTCGTCTTTGAAAACGGCTTTATGCGCAGCGACATCGGTCAGCGTGCATTGAAGGCGTACAAGGCATAAACCATTCAAATTCAAGATAAATTTTTAAGGAAAAAACTCTTATGGTATACAGAATTTACGTAGAAAAGAAAGCCGAGCTTGCCCACGAGGCAAAGGCGCTTTTGAACGAAATCAACAACATCTTATCCATTCACAGTTTAAAAGAACTGCGTCTTTTCAACCGTTACGACGTGGAGAATATTGAAAAAGAGCTCTTCGACTACGTCACGGGCACGGTCTTTTCCGAGCCCCAGCTCGACGTCGTCACCCAAACCCTTCCCGAGGGTGAAGCGCACGTCTTTGCGGTGGAATATCTCCCCGGTCAGTTCGACCAACGGGCAGACTCTGCGGCGCAGTGTATTCAAATTATCTCCCAACAGGAGCGCCCCTTGGTCCGCACGGCAAAGGTGTATATGCTGTACGGCGACTTGACCGAAGAGGAAATTGCCGCAATTAAAAAGCACGTCATCAACCCCGTGGAAGCCAGAGAAGCCACACTTGCAGAGCTGGAAACCTTAAAAACCAACTACGCCATTCCCACCGAAGTAGAGGTATTGGACGGATTTTTGGACTTGGACGAAGAGGGTTTAGCCGCATTCGTCAAGAGCTACGCCCTTGCCATGGATAAGGACGACATTCAATTCTGTCAAAACTATTTCAAGAGTGAAAACCGCAACCCGACCATCACCGAAATCCGCATGATTGACACCTATTGGTCGGATCATTGCCGTCATACAACCTTCTTAACCACCATCGACAACGTAACCTTTGAGGACGAGCTCCTGCAAAAGACCTACGAGGAGTATATCGCTGTCCGTGCCGAGCTCAACAGAAGCCACAAGCCCATCAATTTAATGGACTTAGCCACCGTCGGCGCAAGATATTTAAAGAGCCAGGGCTTGCTCCCCAAATTGGACGAATCCGAAGAAATCAACGCCTGCACGGTCAAAATGCAGGTGGAAATTGAAGGCAAGCAAGAGGATTGGCTGTTGCTGTTCAAGAACGAAACGCACAATCACCCCACGGAAATCGAGCCGTTCGGCGGTGCCGCAACCTGTATTGGCGGCGCCATTCGTGACCCCTTGAGCGGCCGTTCCTACGTGTATGCGGCAATGCGCGTAACCGGCGCTGCCGACCCCTTAAAGCCCGTAAACGAAACCATGCAGGGTAAATTGCCCCAGCGTAAAATCGTAACCACGGCAGCGGCAGGGTATTCCTCTTACGGCAACCAGATCGGTCTTGCCACCGGTCAGGTGGACGAGCTGTATCACGACGGCTATGCAGCAAAGCGCATGGAAATCGGCGACGTTATCGCCGCCGCTCCCGCCGAAAACGTAAAGCGTGAACGTCCCGACACGGACGACGTGGTCATTCTCCTCGGCGGCAGAACGGGCAGAGACGGCTGCGGCGGTGCTACGGGTTCTTCCAAATCGCACACCTTACAGTCCTTGGAATCTTGCGGCGCGGAAGTACAAAAGGGCAACGCACCCGAAGAACGTAAATTACAGAGATTATTCAGAAATAAAGAGGCTTCCACCCACATCAAGCGCTGTAACGATTTCGGCGCAGGCGGTGTATCCGTTGCCATCGGCGAGCTTGCCGACGGTTTGGACATCGACCTCAACGCCGTACCCAAAAAGTACGACGGCTTGGACGGCACCGAGCTTGCTATCTCCGAATCGCAGGAGCGTATGGCAGTCGTCGTTGAACCGCAGGACGTAGAAAAATTCTGCGCCCTCGCCGAGCAGGAAAACCTCGAAGCGACGGTCGTTGCCAAGGTAAAAGCCGAAAAGCGCCTGACCATGACCTGGAACGGCAAAAAAATCGTAGACCTTTCCCGTGAATTTTTAAACTCCAACGGTGCGGAAAAGCACATTGATATTACCCCCGTTGCCCCCCAGGACTACCAACGCGAAGTCTTGGGCAACTTCACGGAAGAATATAAAAAATTAGCAGAGGATTTAAACGTTTGCTCCAAGCGCGGGCTTTCCGAGCGTTTCGACTCCACCATTGGCGCAGGCACCGTTTTAATGCCCTTCGGCGGTTATAATCAGCTCACGCCCATTCAGGCGATGGCGCATAAAATCTCCGTCGAGGATAAAGATACCAAGACCTGTTCGTATATGTCCTGGGGCTACAACCCCTTTATCGCCGAAAAGAGCCCGTATCACGGCGCTTATCTGGCGGTTATCGAGTCGGTATCCAAGCTCATCGCCACGGGCGCAAAATTCGAGGACGTATACTTAACCTTCCAGGAATACTTTGAGCGTCCCGGTACGGACGGCAAGCGTTGGGGTAAGCCGCTTTCGGCGCTCCTCGGCGCATTCAAAGCGCAAAAGGAACTCAAAATCGCCTCCATCGGCGGTAAGGACTCCATGAGCGGTTCGTTCGAGGATTTAGACGTTCCGCCCACCTTGGTATCCTTCGCCGTTACCACGGGCAACGTAGACGAGGTCACTCCCAACCACTTCAAAAAATCCGGACATAAAGTCATACTGTTAGAACCCGCATACGATCAAAACCATCTCCCTTATACCGCAAGCCTGTTGGACGTTTATCAAAAGGTTACCGAGCTGTTGAGAAGCGGTAAGGCGGTTACGGCGTACACGCCCACCTACGGCGGTATCGCCGAGGCAGTCATGAAAATGTGCTTCGGCAACGGTTTGGGCTTCGCCTTTGAAGGCGGCTTGACCAAGCAACAAATCTTCGGTTATCACTACGGTGCCTTTGTCCTGGAATTGACCGAGGACGAAGAAATCGGCACGACGCTCGGCTATACCACCAAGCAGCAGTATATCACTTACAACGACGAAAAGCTCTCGCTTTACAGCCTGTTGCAGCTCTACGAAAATAAATTAGAACCCATCTTCTCCTGTAATATCAAGCAGGGTAAAGGGGAGATAGAAGCCTTCTCTTATAAGGCAAACAGCTACCCCATGCCCGCAATTAAGACGGCAAAGCCCAAGGTTTTAATCCCTGTATTCCCCGGCACCAACTGCGAGTACGACACGGCGAAAGCCATGAACACCGCAGGTGCCGAAAGTAAAATTATCGTCATCAACAACCTCACGGCAGACGGCATTGCCAAATCGGTAGAAACCTTTGCCAACGAATTGAAGTCCTCGCAAATGATATTCATTCCTGGCGGCTTCTCTGGCGGTGACGAGCCCGACGGTTCGGGTAAATTCATCACTGCGTTCTTCAGAAACAACGCAGTGCGTGAAGAAGTTACCCGCCTTTTGGAAGAGCGTGACGGCTTGATGTGCGGTATCTGCAACGGCTTCCAGGCCCTCATCAAACTCGGTTTGGTTCCTTACGGCAAAATCATCGACACCGATGAAAGCTGTCCTACCCTCACCTTCAACACCATCTCCCGTCACCAATCCAGATTGGTACGCACCCGTATCGCATCCAACAAATCGCCTTGGCTCTCGCAAACGTCCGTCGACGATATCTACACCGTTCCCATTTCTCACGGCGAGGGCAGATTCTACGCCTCCGACGAGCTCATTCAAACGCTCGCCAAGAACGGTCAAATTGCAACGCAATACGTCGACGATAAGGGCATGCCCACGTCCAACGTATTGTACAATCCCAACGATTCGGCCTTTGCCATCGAGGGTATTACCTCTCCCGACGGCAGAGTATTCGGTAAGATGGGTCACTCCGAGCGTAAGGGCTACGGGCTTTATAAAAACGTATTGGGCGCATACGATATGAAGATGTTTGAAAGCGCCGTAAAATATTTTAAGTAAGATAAAATTTTAGGAGAATTATACATTATGGCTTATTACTATTCCGAACCTTCCAGAACGTTCAGCGAATATCTTTTGGTTCCCGGCTATACGCCCGAAAACTGTATTCCCAGCAACGTCAGCTTAAAAACTCCCCTCGTAAGATACAAAAAGGGCAAAGAGGAATGTCCCATCTCCTTAAACATTCCCATGGTTTCCGCCATCATGCAGTCGGTTTCCGACGATAAAATGGCAATCGCTTTGGCAAAGGAAGGGGGCATGTCCTTCATTTACGGCTCTCAATCCATCGAGGACGAGGCTGCTATGGTCGCCCGCGTTAAAAATTACAAAGCCGGTTTCGTCATCAGCGATTCCAACGTCACGCCCGACTCCACGTTGGCTGACGTACTCGATTTGGTTGAAAAGAACGGGCATAACACCATTGCCGTAACCGACGACGCCACTCCCAACGGCAAATTGTTGGGTATCGTCACCGGCAGAGATTACCGCATCAGCCGCATGAACCCCACCGACAAGGTGCAGGATTTCATGACTCCCCTCGAACAGCTCATCACCGCGCCCGAATCGACGACCTTGAAAGAGGCGAACGACATTATTTGGGACCACAAGCTCAACTCCCTGCCCATCGTCAACAAAGCGGGCAAGCTGTTGTATCTGGTATTCAGAAAGGACTACGCCGCGCACAAGGAAAACCCCTTGGAAATGCTCGACAGCCAAAAGCGCTTGATGGTCGGTGCAGGTATCAATACCCGTGACTACGAAGAACGTGTTCCCGCCTTAATCGAAGCCGGCGCAGACGTGCTCTGCATCGACTCCTCCGAAGGTTACAGCTGCTGGCAGGCAAAGACGCTTGAATTTATCCGTAAAAAATACGGCGATAAGGTCAAGGTCGGCGCAGGCAACGTCGTTGACAGAGATGCTTTTTATTCCTCGCCAAAGCCGGCGCAGATTTCATTAAAATCGGTATCGGCGGCGGCTCCATCTGTATCACCCGTGAACAAAAGGGCATCGGCAGAGGCCAGGCAACCGCAGTCATCGAAGTAGCGCAGGCCCGCGACGAATACTTCAAGGAAACGGGCATCTACGTTCCCATCTGTTCGGACGGCGGCATCGTACACGACTATCATATGACGCTCGCACTCGCCATGGGTGCTGACTTCATGATGCTCGGCAGATATTTCGCCCGCTTCGACGAAAGCCCCACGCCCAAGCTCAACGTCAACGGCACGTTCGTCAAGGAATACTGGGGCGAGGGCAGCAACCGCGCCCGCAACTGGCAGCGTTACGACTTAGGCGGCAAGGGCTCTTTAATGTTTGAAGAGGGCGTAGACTCCTACGTTACCTACGCCGGCAGTCTGCACGACAACGTCGCCAAGAGTCTTTACAAGGTAAAATCCACCATGTGTAACTGCGGCTTCTTGAATATCCCCGACATGCAGGCAAACGCCAAAATGACCGTCGTATCCTCCACGTCCATTGTCGAGGGCGGTTACCACGACGTTATGCTCCGCTCCACCACGGTCAATAAAGGCTAAAAAATAAAGATATACGCAAAAAGGAGTTCAATCGAACTCCTTTTTACAATATTTTTATAAAAACAATGCAATAAAGAGGATAACTGCCAATTATACCTGATTTTGTGCAATTTATACCAAAAGTAACCTTATAACATAAAAACATGCTATAATTAAAATGGATTAAAATAAGGAGCTTGATTTATGAAAAAATTATTATCACTCCTCATGGCAATAGCGTGCTTTTGCAGCTTGGTGATATTTACGGCTTGCGACGGCTCGGGCAACTCAAGTGCAAGCAACGCATCAAGCCCTTCGGGGAGTACTGCATCCGCCTCGTCCGACAGTCCTTCGGATAGTAGCACTCCGGACAGTAGCACGCCTGACAGCACTGCGTCAGATAGCACGAGCGGAGATAATGCGGGTGAT
>JAFVZP010000060.1 GCA_017508105.1 Clostridia bacterium | reverse complement strand
GTATAAGAGCGTGGGCATTCCCTTTGCGCTCACTTCCTATTCGGACTATCAAAAATTAAGTGCGCTCAACGTAAAATTGGTGGACGCCATGCCTGCGTTCAACGCCTGTATGGCGATAAAATCACAGGAAGAAATAAACCATATTTCCCGTGCGTGCGACATTGCCGAAACAGCCTTTCTTTGGCTGTTACCCGAAATAAAAGAGGGCGTGAAAGAGCGAGAGCTTGCCGCATTGTTGGAGTATAAAATGCGAATGTTGGGTGCCGAGGGCACCTCGTTCGACACCATCGTGGCGTTCGGTAAAAACGCCGCCGTACCCCATCATCAAACGGGGGATACGCGCCTATGCTTCGGCGATGAAATTTTAATGGATTTCGGCTGCAAGGTCAACGGCTATTGCTCGGATATTACCAGAACCTTTTTGTTCGGCGACGATAAAAAGCACCAAACCTTCAAAGCCATCTATCAGGAAGTGCTGACGGCA
Source organism: Clostridia bacterium (assembly GCA_017508105.1). GTDB lineage: Bacteria > Bacillota > Clostridia > Christensenellales > Borkfalkiaceae > RGIG4074. Next base: position 20,974 of record JAFVZP010000060.1, on the reverse strand, counting down.
CACCGCATGGTTGCAGAAAATTTCCGCGCCGGTATGAGCGGACAAGCGGGCGACGCGTTGGCTCGCGAATATTTAAAGAACAAAAACTTATCCCAATATTTCACCCATTCTCTCGGGCATGGTATCGGTCTGAATATCCATGAAGAGCCTCGGCTCTCTCGGTTGAGTCAAACCCTTTTCCAAAACGGAATGGTATTTTCCAACGAACCGGGGGTATATTTAGAGGGGCAATTGGGCGTACGCATTGAGGATACGGTTTTTTTACAGGACGGAAGAGTAAAATCTTTCATGCACAAAACGGATAAAGAATTAGTTATAATTTAAAAATAAATAATATAAAGTTACAAGGAGATACAATTTATTATGGGACAGATGTTAGCAGGCGATATCAGAAAGGGCGCAACGTTCGAATACAAGAGCGGTGTATACACCGTTACCGACTTCCAGCACGTTAAACCCGGTAAGGGCGCAGCGTTCGTTAGAACGACCTTGAAGAACGTTGTAACGGGACAAGTTCTCTCCAACGAAACCTTCAACCCCACCGCTAAGTTGGAAACGGTTGAAGTTGTTACCAAGAAGATGAACTATTCCTACTTTGACGGCGGCGAATTCTACGTATTCATGGACGACGAATTCAACACCATCGAGCTCACCAAGGACCAATGCGAAGATGCGCTCAACTTCATCAAGGAAAACGACGTTGTTACCGTTCGTTTCTTGCACGACAAGGCATTCTCGGTTGAAGCTGAAAACTTCGTTGAACTGACGGTTATCGAAGCCGAACCCGGCGTTAAGGGCAACACCGCTACCAACGTTATGAAGAAGGCAAAGGTAGAAACGGGCTACGAATTACAGGTTCCCATGTTCATCAACGAGGGCGAAGTTATCCGTATCGATACCCGTACCGGCGAATACATGAGCCGTGTCAACAGCTAATTTTTAATTAAAACTTACCAAAGCACGGCTTTTTCGTCGTGCTTTTTGGCGTTTAAAACGGACGGTGAACGCATATGAAAGCAGTCGTACAACGCACCAAACAAACCACCCTTTGCGTGGATGGAAAGCTCGTCAGTGAAATTCCCTTTGGTCTCACGGTATTTTTAGGCGTGGGCAGAGAGGATGGCGAATCGCAAGCGGCGTATATCGCCAAAAAAATCGCCTTTATGCGTATCTTTGAGGACGAGAACGGCAAGATGAACCGCTCGGTGCAGGACGTCGGCGGCGAAATTTTACTCATTTCACAGTTTACGCTGTACGGCGACTGCTCGCACGGCAACCGTCCTTCCTTTACCGAGGCGAAGGAACCCGTTGCCGCCAAGGCACTTTACGAGCATACCGCGCAGCTTTTGCGCGATTACGGCATCACGGTAAAAACGGGCGTATTCGGCGCCGATATGCAAATCTCTCAGCACAACGACGGCCCGGTCACCATTCTTCTCGAATCGGTATAATCCAATCGCTATAATACAATAATCGCAAAAGATACATATGAAAATTACCTATCTCGGCACGGCGGCGGCAGAGGGCATTCCGGCAATGTTTTGCAACTGCCCCACCTGCCAAGCCGCAAAAAAATTGGGTGGAAGGGAGCTTCGTTCCCGTTCACAAATTATAATTGATAATACGCTCGGCGTGGATTTCCCGCCCGACGCCTTTTATCACGCCCTGCGCTTTGGGGTAGATTTATCGGCAATTGGGCATTTACTCGTCACCCATTCGCACATGGACCATTTTTACGCGCACGATTTTATTTTGCGTGGGTATAAATATTCCTATAACCACACCTCGCCCGTTTTGCATATATACGGCAACGAGCAGGTGCAGGCGGTATTCGACGAATGCACCCGTCGGGAAATGCGCTCGGACGTCAAAGACAAGATAACCGTGTCTGCAATCAAGCCCTTTGAGCCGTATACAGTCGGCGCATACACCGTTACGGCGTTCCCCGCCGTACATTCGGTGCAGGAACAGGCGTTTTTATTCTTGATTGAGCGAGAGGGAAAGGGCTATTTACATCTCTACGATACGGGCATGCCCCCCATGGAGATATTTGAATATCTGCAAAAAGAGGGAAAAAAGGTGCAACTGGTCAGCCTGGACTGCACCTTCGTGGATACCCCGCCCCCGCACAGCAACCGTCACATGGGCGTGCAGGAAAATCTGCAAGTGATGCATTTACTGAAATCTTACGGCGTTGCCGACGGGAACACCAAGTTTGTCATCACTCATTTTTCGCACAACTCCGCGCCCTTTACCGAGCGTTTAAGCGAGATAGAAAGGCAATACGGATTTATTGCTGCGTACGACGGCTTGGAAATTGAAATTTAACCAAAAACGGCAACAAAGGGCGGTTTCTTTAGAAATTTTACTGTTTGAGAATGATAAATGAAAAACAACTAAAATGCTCTAAACCCTTGACACACAAGATAAAATGTGATAAAATAATAAAAAATTAGTAGAGGAACCAGCTGTCTGTAGAGGCATTGGTTCCTTTTTGTCTTTTCAAAACAACGCACCTGCAAAACGTGCGAATGAGCTGCATTAAAAGACTTTTTAATTGCGTAAGCGCGGAGCAAGTTGTTTTTAGCGACAAGCAATCTAAAATAAAAGGGAGATATTGAGATGGAAATACAATTGCAAGAACTTATTGATAAAATCAGAAAAGACGGTGTGGAGGCTGCAGAAGTACAGGCGGAAGCAATACTTAATGCAGCAAAAGCGGAAGCGCAAAAAATGATTGCGGACGCTCAAACGGCAGCGGATAAAATTGTAACCGATGCGAAGAATGAAAACATTCGTATGGTCAAATCAAGCGAGGATGCAATTCGCCAAGCAGGACGAAATTTATTAATTTCTTTCAGAGAAAGCGTAGCAAGAGAGCTGAAAGCCATTGTCGGTGAAAGTGTTGCCGCAGCTTATTCTTCTCAGTCGCTTGAACAAATAATTATTAACGTTGTTGAGCGCTGGGCAAGCGCGCCGGAAACAGAAAACTTAACCGTGATTTTGAACGGTGACGATTTAGAGCGTTTGGAAAAAACCTTGCTGGCATCTTTGAAAGAAAGAATGCAAAAAGGCATCACGTTAAAAGCCAACGACAATTTTGACGGTGGATTTCGCATTGTTGTTGGTGATGGCACCGTTTATTACGATTATTCAACGCAAGCCGTCGTTGAAATGCTTTCAAATTATTTAAGCCCTAAGGTTGCCCAATTAATGAAAGAGGCTGAATAATTATGGCTGAATATTATTTGATATCGCAATTACCCTCTTTGGATGGAATAAGCGATAATATGCCTTTACCCATTACGGAAGAGCGTTTTATGCAGTTGTGCAATAATCTGTTGAAGGACAGAATAAAAAGCCAATTAAACAATTTAACGCTCACGCCACCGTTAATTCCGGAAAAATCCACGTCGGCTTTAATTTTGGCGTGGAACGAGGGCGAACGCTCTTTAAGGCTGGCGCTCGCCAAGGCCCGCGCGGAAAAAATGAAAAAGACCTTTGATTCAGACAAAGAATTTTTACCCGTTGAGGTTATAAAGGTAGCAAACAACGCAGTAGAAACAGAGAACCCATTAGAAGCGGAAAAATTCCTTACCGAATACCGTTTGAAATTTTTAGAAGGTTTGAGACCAATGGATTCTTTTTGTGAAGATTTTATCTATTATTATTATCTTAAATTAAAGCTTCTTCAACGCATAAAGCAATTTGATGCGGAGATTGGAGAGGTGAGGTATAAAAATATTTATAATTCCATTTTAAATGGTGATAACTTGGAGGCTATGTGATGACCGAGAATACAGGAAAAGTAATAAGCGTTAACGGAAACCTGATATCCGTTGAATTTAAAGGCGCTGTTTCCATGAATGAAATATGCTACGTAAAAGTTGACGATACGCCCCTAAAAAGCGAGGTTATACGTATTCGCGGCAACGTTGCGCAAATACAAGTTTACGAAATGACCAACGGTATAAAATGCGGCGACGCGGTAGAATTTACCGGAGAAATGCTATCTGCAGAACTCGGTCCCGGTTTACTTGGTCAGATATACGACGGCCTGCAAAATCCGCTTCCGGTTTTAGCAGAGCAAGCCGGCTGGTTTTTAGAACGGGGAATTTACGCCAACGGGTTAAATACTGAAAAGAAGTGGGAATTCACACCCACCGCTACCGTCGGCGACGTTGTGCGTGCGGGTGAATACGTGGGTACGGTTCCCGAGGGTTCGTTCTTACATAAGATATTCGTTCCTTTTTATTTGCTTGGAAGCTATACAGTAAAATCTATTGTTGAAAAAGGTGAATATACGCTAAAGCAAACGGTTGCCGTTTTAACTGACGAACGCGGATGTGAAATTCCTTTAACTATGTCTTTTAAGTGGCCGGTTAAACGTGCCGTAAAATGTTACAGCGAACGGTTGGCGCCTATTGAAACCATGGAAACAAAGGTACGTTTAGTCGATTCTTTCTTTCCCGTAGCAAAAGGCGGAACTTATTGCACGCCCGGTCCGTTTGGCGCAGGCAAAACCGTTTTGCAACACACGACGTCAAAATATGCAGACGTGGACATCGTTATTATCGCAGCGTGCGGCGAACGCGCAGGCGAAGTCGTTGAAACGTTGACCGAGTTCCCTGAACTGATAGACCCTAAAACAAATCGTTCGTTAATGGAGCGTACCATTATAATTTGCAACACCTCATCCATGCCCGTTGCTTCCCGTGAGGCTTCGGTTTATACTTCGGTAACGCTTGCAGAATATTATCGCCAAATGGGGCTTCACGTTTTACTTTTAGCCGACTCAACCTCGCGTTGGGCGCAAGCTCTTCGGGAGATGTCGGGAAGGCTTGAGGAAATTCCGGGCGAAGAGGCGTTTCCTGCTTATCTTGAATCTTATATTGCTGCGTTTTATGAAAGGGCGGGATACGTTCGCTTACCGGACGGTAGCACCGGTTCAGTTACTATAGGCGGCACGGTTTCTCCTGCCGGCGGCAACTTTGAAGAACCTGTAACGCAGGCAACGTTAAAAGTTGTAGGCGCTTTTCACGGTCTTTCCCGTGAGCGTTCGGATGCAAGAAAATACCCTGCAATCGATCCGCTTATTTCTTGGTCGAAATATACAAGCGTTATCGATAGTGAAAAATTGCAGTTTTGCAAAAGCATTCTCCATCACGGCTATGAAATCGGTTCGATGATGAAGGTTGTTGGCGAAGAGGGAACGAGTTTATTGGATTATATTACATACTTGAAATCCGAAATGCTTGATGCGGTTTATTTGCAGCAGAACTCTTTTGATTTGGTTGACGCAAACTGTAGTACTATGCGACAGCGTTACGTTACGGATAAGCTGGTGCGCGTTTTGGGTAGCAATTACAGCATTCAAAATAAGGATGATGCCCGTTCTTTCTTTAATAATATGCGTCAAAAATTTATTGATTGGAATTATATTGAGTTTAAAAATGAAGACTTTAATAAAATAGAATCGGAAATTGATAAACTTTATTGTAAGGCGAACGGTGAATTGGATAAACTTGCTGAAAAACTATTAAAGGACGGTGAGTAATCGTGGGCAAAGTATATAATCGAATAGAATCAATCGTCGGTAACGTTATTACCGTTAAAGCAAACGGTGTTCAATATAAAGAATTGGCGCAGATTAATACGCGTTTTGGTAAATCGTTGGCTCAAGTCAATAAAATAGAGGGAGAGGTCGTTTCTCTTCAGATCTTTGCCGGCGGGCAGGGCGTTTCTACGGGAGATGAAATACGTTTCCTCGGTCATGAAATGAGAGTATCCTTCAGTGAGGATTTGTTGGGCCGTATATTCAACGGTTCGGGTGAACCCAGAGATAAAGGACCGGCGCTCACCGAAAACATGAAAGCCATTGGCGGTCCGTCTGTAAATCCCACCAAACGTATTCTCGCCAATCGGATGTTGAGAACCAATATTCCCATGATTGACATGTTCAATACCTTGGTGGTATCTCAAAAACTTCCCATTTTCTCTATTTCGGGAGAACCGTACAACCAACTTCTTGCCCGCATTGCGATGCAGGCAGAGGCTGACGTAATCGTACTTGGCGGTATGGGGCTTAAATATGACGACTTTTTATATTTTAAGGATGCGCTTTCCAAAGGCGGCGCGCTGAGCAAAACGGTTATGTTTATTCATACCGCTTCCGACCCGACGGTTGAATGTATGATGATTCCGGATATGGTATTGGCTGTGGCCGAGCAGTTTGCCTTGCAAAACAAGGACGTATTGGTGCTTCTTACGGATATGACAAACTTTGCGGACGCAATGAAGGAAATTGCCATAACACAAGAACAAGTTCCTTCCAACCGCGGATATCCCGGAGACCTCTATTCTCAGCTTGCCTCCCGTTATGAAAAGGCGGTTGACTTTGCCGATTCCGGCTCGGTCACGGTATTGGCGGTTACTACCATGCCCGGTGACGACGTAACGCATCCGGTTCCCGACAATACCGGATATATTACCGAAGGACAGTATTATCTTAAAGGCGGACGCATAGAGCCCTTCGGTTCTCTGTCCAGATTGAAACAAAACGTAAACGGCAAAACACGAAAAGATCATCGCGCCCTCATGGATGCAATGATTCGTATGTATTCTTCGTATAAGGAAACGCTTGAAAAGAAAAACATGGGCTTTTCAATGAGCCGTTGGGACGAAAAGCTACTAAAATACGGAGAACTTTTTGAAAATAAAATGATGTCCTTATCGGTCAATCTTACGCTTGAACAAGCGCTTGATTTAGGTTGGGAAATTTTAGCAGATTGTTTTCAAAAGGAAGAAACCGGAATTAAGTCAGTCCTTATAGATGAGTTTTGGCCGGAAAGATAAGGAGGGGTGTAACTTTGGCAAAAATCAAACTAACCAAAAACGAGTTAAAGGTACAAAAGGACGCACTTAAAATGTACCGCAGATATTTGCCTACGCTAACATTGAAAAAACAGCAACTCCAGGCGGAAATACGCAGTATAGAGGCAAAAGCAAAAGCGGTAAGAAAAGAAAGGGAATGCTTGGAATTTGCATTTAGAGATTGGATTGCCGTTTTTAGCGAAAGAGATGCTTTCCCAAAAGGGATTGTCACCGTTAGCAATATCCGTAAGGGCAAGGGAAATATCGCAGGGGTTGATATTCCTACGTTTGAGGGTGCGGATTTTTCGCGGGGAGATTATGACCTGTACGTTACGCCACTTTGGGTTGATATTGCGGCTAAACATATGGAAAGGGCCATGTCGCTCGATTTAGAGGCAGAAGTGTTAGATGAACAGGTTATACTGTTGGAAAAGGAATTACGCGCAACCTCTCAAAGAGTTAACTTGTTTGAAAAGGTTAAAATTCCCGAAACAGAGGAAAACATTAAAAAGATATCTATCTATATGGCAGACCAGCAGGTTAGTGCCGTAGTGCGTTCAAAAATATCCAAACGAAAAATTGCCGTTCGTAACGCAGAAAATCCTGTCAAGGAGGAGTATTCGTTATGATCGTGCCGATGAGAAAAGTATCTCTCATTATTACAGGAGATAAAAAACAGCAAACGCTTAAAAAGCTTGGCAAATTAGGCATTGTACACGTTGAAATTTCTGAGGGCTCAGGAGAAAGGCTTGATGAAATTCAAGCACAAATCGCCTTGCTTGAAAGTTCTGTTTTTACAATAGGAAAAATAAAAAACGTAGAACAAAAAAGCGTGAGTGTTGAAGAGACGCTGTTGATTGTAAAACAAATTAACGCTCTGAACGAGGAGAAAAAACAGTGTCAGGCAGAAAAAATTATACTCACTTCGGAGCTTGATAGATTAAAAAAATGGGGGGATTTTGACCCCAATAGTATAGCCGAGCTCAAGTCAAAAGGCATTGAATTGCTCTTTTATGAAATGCCCCGAAGCGAATATGAATTGATTTGCGGCAACGCTACGACCGTTTGCCTTCATGCTACCAAATCGACCGTTCGATTTGCATTGATTCAATCGGGCTTGGAAGAAGCAGAAAAAAGCCTTTCCGCCTTCAGTGCCTATCGCTTGGTTTTACCGCAGACGTCTGCCGACGAAATGCGGCGCAGGATTTTACAGCTGAACAATCGGATTGATGAAATAAACAAAAAAATAGCGTCCAACGCCTGCTACCTTCAAAGTATAAAACGTGCCATACAATTCAAAGAAAAGGAAGCTGAGTTTGAAACGTATGTGACGGGCATGGAAGAAGAGAATTTGTCTTCAGAGGGAAAGCAATCGGTTTCCATCGCTTATTTCAAAGGTTATATTGAGCAGGAAAATCTTGTTAAGCTAAAGCAAGCGGCGGCGGAAAATTCATGGGGACTTCTCGTGGAAGAACCGACGCAAGAGGACAACGTTCCGACAAAGTTGAAGAACAATAAGTTTGTAAGCCTTATTTATCCTTTAACCGATTTTTTGGGAACTGTCCCGGGATACTTTGAGTATGATATTTCCGGTTGGTTTTTGGCTTTTATACTGATATTTTTCGGTATAATTTTCGGAGACGGTGGATACGGTCTTTTGATTTGCGCCGTTGCGGCAATTTTGATTATAAACTCGCTCATTAAAAACAAGCAAGTTTCACCCATGTTTTTGTTGGTAGGACTTTTTGGTCTTTCAACGGTTTTATGGGGTACGCTCACTTGTACGTGGTTCGGGCTTTCTCCGGAAATGCTGCCCGATTGGCTAAAGAGTTTATCCGTTCCGTTCATATCAAACGTATATGCAGATAAGATATGGTATCCGTTTTGGACAAACGGTCAAGTGGGGCTTACTACGGCTCAAAACTTGCAGATATTCTGTTTCTCGCTTGCATTGATACAATTAACGGTAGCGCACGTAAAAGGTGCCGTTAAAAACAAAGCCTCTCTTAAAATATTTGGCGATATCGGAGCGATACTGCAACTTATTGGTATCTATTATCTGGTGTTAAGCTTTGTCGTTAATGCACAAGTCTTTAGCTTTGGGCTGGTAATCGGTGGGGTTCCCATCGGAACGGTAGCCATTGCGTTGATTGGGATAGGGTTCGTTCTCAGCTTTGTGTTTTCAAATTATCAGGGCAACGTTATAAAATCTATTCTTTCAAGCTGTAAAAATATCGTATCGGTACTGCTTGGCGTTGTTAACGTTTTTTCGGATATCGTTTCGTATATACGTCTTTGGGCGGTTGGACTTGCAGGTGCGGCAATATCCGCAACGGTAAACGCATTGGCAGGACCGCTGCTTGGAAACTTTATGTTTATGTTAATTGCCATTGTTCTTTTGGTATTTGGGCATGGGCTAAACATGATATTAAACGTTCTGTCGGTTATTGTTCACGGTATTAGACTTAACACGTTAGAGTTCTCTTCACATTTAGATATGTCGTGGAGTGGACATAAATTTAAACCATTTAAAGAAAAAATTGATTAAAAGGAGAATTATTATGAATTTAGGACTATTAGGAACAGCTCTGGCGATGGGCATTGCCGCTCTCGGTTCGGCGATAGGTATAGGAATTGCCGGTCAAGCATCAATCGGCGCGTGGAAAAAGTGCTATATGAGCAACAAAGCGGCACCGTTTATTCTTACCGTTTTTGCAGGCGCTCCGCTCACCCAAACCATTTACGGATTTCTTTTGATGCAACAATTAAAAGCGTCCACGGCTGACCCGGCATTTTTGTTTGGTCTTGCAATTGCATCGGCTATCGCAATGGCTTTTTCCGCAGTTGTTCAAGGTAAGGCGGGCGCTGCAGGCGCAGACGCTTTGGCTGAAACAGGCAAAGGCTTTTCTCAATACATAACCGTTGTAGGTCTTTGCGAAACGGTTGCATTGTTTGCTCTTGTATTCAGCATGGTTGCACTTGCATAGGATAAAAAATTATAAAAAAACGGCAGCAACACTGCCGTTTTTTTCATATTCGCATCGTAAAAATCATATAGTATGCGTATGAAAGTCAAAAAAAATACGCTCAACTATATTCTTTTAACAGGCGCAATTACCGTCTGTTTTCTTTTTACGCTCGCCGTCTGTCTTTCGGCGTTGGTGCAAACCACGGTGGATACACAAAACCTCACCGTGGTGCTTGATGCCGGGCATGGTGGCATCGACGGCGGTGTGACGGGTGCAAAAACAGGGGTCAAGGAGAGCGAAATCAACCTCATTCTCGTCAAAAAAATCAAAACGCATTTGGAGCAGGCGGGGGTCAACGTCATTCTCACCCGTAAGACGGACGCAGGGTTATACGGCTTGGCGGTCAAGGGCTTTAAAAAGCGTGATATGCAAAAACGCAAGGAGATTATTGAGTCGGCTGCGCCCGCTCTCATGCTCTCCATTCATCAAAACGCCTTCCCCCGATCTTCCCGCCGCGGCGCACAGCTCTTTTACCGCAAGGACAGCGCCTCGGGCGCATTATTGGCGAGCAAAATTCAGGAGGAGCTGAACGCCATGCCCGAGTGTGTCAAAAAGAGCGCGCCCTTGGCGGGGGATTATTATATGCTCAATTGCACAAATTATACTTCGGTCATCTGTGAATGCGGTTTTCTCTCCAATCCCCAAGACGAGGCGCTGCTTCTAAGCGCTGAATATCAGGAAAAAATTTCGTACAGCATCTATAAGGGGGTTATTTCCTATCTTTCCTCGGCGGCGGCAAACGAATAATAAAAAAGACGTATACACAAAGTGTATAATAAGCGTATAATGCCCGTATAAATCGTTCAAAATACACTTGAAATTTTTTTTGGTCTGTGCTATAATACAATGGAACGATTGTATAAGGCAGGACGGTAATATAATTTCCCTTCAACCCACCGTTGATACACACACGGCAAAACAAATCAATTCGGTAACGCTCGCCTTCGTCGGCGATGCGGTCTATTCGCTCTACGTTCGGGAGCGGTTGAGCCTTTCCAGACAGCTGAAAACGGGTGATCTGCAAAAGCTCACCTCGCTAAAAGTTTCGGCGCACGGGCAAAACGCCGCGTTGGACAAGCTGCGTCCGCACTTTACCGAAGAGGAGGAGGAAGTTTTCCTGCGTGGCAGAAACGCCAAAAAAGGCACTCGCAGCAAGAGCGCAACGGTTGCGGAATATAACCGTTCCACGGGCTTTGAAGCGGTGCTGGGGTTTTTATACATCACCGGACAAATTGAACGCATAAACCAACTTTTAAGCTTGGCAGAGGAAGAAAATACATGAAAACCGAGGGCAGAAACGCCGTTTTTGAACTGTTAAAGACGGATAAATCAATCGAAAAAATTTTAATGGAAAAGGGCGCGCAGGGCTCGCTTTCGCGTATCTTTGCCGAGGCTCGTAAAAAGAATATTCGGGTGCAGTTTTTGGACAAGCCCGCGCTCGATAAGGAGAGCGTTACGGGCAGGCACCAAGGCGTCATTGCCTATACCGCCGAGTACGAGTATTACGATTTAGAGGACATCATCTCCGAAAAAAAGAGCAGCAGCGGCGGCTTTATCGTGCTCTGCGACGGCGTGCAGGACGTGCATAATTTGGGCTCGGTTCTGCGCGTTGCCGAATGTGCGGGCGCAGACGGCGTGGTCATTCCCAAAGTCAATTCCGCCAGCGTCAACGAAAGCGTCATCCGCATCTCCGCAGGCGCTGCCGAGCATATCAAGGTCGCTCGGGTAACCAACCTCAATTCCGCTATTGACACCTTGAAGCAAAACGGCTATTGGATATACGCCTTGGAAGCGGACGGTGAGGATATCTACCGCGAAAATTTAACGGGGAGCATTGCCTTGGTCGTCGGCGGTGAGGACAGCGGCGTCAAGCGTTTGACCCGTGAAAAATGCGATAAAACTCTATCCATGCCCATATTTGGCAAGGTAAATTCGCTCAACGCTTCCATCGCCTTGGGCGTTGCGTGTTACGAGGCGGTGCGTCAAAGACGATGAACGATTACCTTCAAGCTTCCGATGAAGAGCTGGTCTTTCAAGCCAAAGGCGGCAACCATGCCTGCATGGAAGCGCTCTTAAACCGCTATAAGCACGTCGTCCGTGCCCGCGCGAGAAGCTTTTTCTTGGCGGGTGGGGAAACCGAGGATTTAATTCAAGAGGGCATGGTGGGGCTGTACGAAGCCATCACCGCCTACGATAGCGAGCGGTCGAATAAGTCCTCGTTCAAAACCTTTGCAGCTCTCTGCATTTCCCGTCGCATTATCGATGCGGTCAAGCACGCAAGTCGGGAAAAGAACACCCCGCTCAATAACTCGGTTTCCATTTCTTCCCTGCCGTACGACATCATAGACGATTGCGGCATAGACGAGCAGCTCATTCGCACCGAGGACAGAACGGAATTTTTACAAAAAATCGGCAAAATTCTCTCGCCGTTTGAATTTCAGATCGTGGTCATGTACATGGACGGTATGACTTCCGTTCAGATGAGCGAGGCAACGGGCAAGGACGGCAAGAGTATAGACAACGCGCTGCAACGCAGCAAGAAAAAACTCAAAAGCATTTACAATTCAAAGGAATAAAAGAAATAAAAGGAGCAAGCAGTATGGCGTATCTTGCGTTATACCGTGCCTTCCGTCCGGAAACGCTGGACGGCGTGGTACGACAGGAACACATCGTGAAAATTTTACGCAATCAGATCGCGCACGACACCGTCGGTCACGCCTATCTCTTTTGCGGCCCGAGAGGTACGGGTAAAACCAGTATTGCCAAAATTTTTGCCCGTTCCATCAACTGTCAAACGCCGAAAAACGGCTCTCCGTGCGGGGCATGCCCGTCCTGTAAGGCGCTTTCCGCCGGAAATTCCTTGGATATTGTCGAAATTGACGCCGCCTCCAACAACGGCGTGGACGAAATGCGTGATTTGCGTGAAAAGGTACAGTATCCCCCCGTCAACGGACGGTTTAAAGTATACATTATAGACGAGGTGCATATGCTCTCGCCGGGCGCGTTCAACGCGCTTTTAAAGACCTTGGAGGAGCCGCCCAAGCACGCCGTGTTTATTCTCGCCACCACCGAGGCGCAAAAAATCCCCGCCACCATTCTCTCTCGCTGTATGCGTTTTGATTTCAAGCTCATTCCGCAGGAGGATTTGGAGACGCATTTAAAGCGCATCCTGGAAAAGCTCGAAAAGCCCTACGAAGCCGAAGCAGTCACCGCCATTGCGCGGGCAGGCGCAGGCAGCGTCAGAGATATGCTCTCTATCGCCGATATCTGCGTTTCGTACGATAGCGGTACGCTCACCTATCAGGCTGTAAACGCCGTGCTCGGCAGTGCCGATTTCTTCGTGACGGCAAATTTATGCGCGGCAATTTTATCGGGCGATATGCCCACGGCGCTGTCGTTAACCGAAAAAGTGCTCGCAGAGGGCAAGGGTATCGGCATCTTGGCCAAGGATATTTTACAGTTCTTCAACCACTGCGCCATTGCAAAAATGTGCCGCAACGCGCAAAAAATTCTCTCCTTCCCCAAGGAGATGTACGATAAAATTCAACAGACGGCAACCGATACGGACGGACACAGACTGCTTAGAGTCACGGAAATTTTCTCGGACGCTGAGAGTAAGCTGCGCTATTCCACCTCTCCCCGTATCATTTTAGAAACGGCGGTAATGAAGGGCAGCATGCCCGAAACGGACTATAATTTAGATTCGCTCTTATCCCGCATTTCCGCCTTGGAACAAGCCCTTCAATCGGGCGTGGCGTTAAAAGAGCTTCCGCCCGTCGCAGCGCAAACCGAATACAGCGACGTAGCGCAAACGCAAGCGCAACCGACGGCAATAGAGGAAGACTTCCCCCCGCTCCCCGAGGAGCCTATATTCAGCGAACCGTTTGCTTTTGAAGAGCCTGCGGCTCCTGTAAACGCAGTTGAAAATAAAGTCGAACCCGAGCCGCCCAAGACGGCGGAAAAAACCAAGGAGAAAGAACCCATGCCCGCACCTGCGCCCACAAACATTGGGTTGGATAAGAGTAAGGTGTTCGGTATGTTCTTGCGTTCCTTGCGCAAAACCTGCCGCAACGGCGTGGTATTTACCATCTGCTCGGAGCTGGAAAGCTCGTTCGAGGGCGAAACCTTGGTGCTCTCCACAGACAGCGAAGCCATTTATAAATCCTTGCGCCGTCCCGAGCACGAGGTTCTGGTTAAAGAGGCGCTTACGGCAATCGGCGTTACCTCTTTTGAATTGCGCATGCAGGGCAAAAAAGAGGACGGTATTGCGGCAAAGCTCAATCAAATCCGCTCGGATTTTTCCAACACACCCATTGAAATAAAATAAAAATTTAATATAAAATTAAAACTTACGGAGGCTTTATATAATTATGGCAGCATTCAAAGGCGGCATGGGCGGTAACATGCAAAACATCATGAAACAGGCGCAAATCATGCAGGAAAAGATGAAGGAAAAGGACGCTTTGATGGACGATTGGGAAATCGTCGGCACGTCTGGCGGTGAAGCCGTCGTCGTGTTTATGAACGCCAAAAAGGTCATCAACGGCATTGAAATTGACCCGTCCGTCGTAGATCCCGACGACGTTGAAATGCTCGAAGACTTGGTCATGGCGGCCATCAATGACGGCTATAAAAAGGCAGAAGAAGCCTACAACGAACAAATGGGCGAGTTTGCCGCTTTGGGCAGCATGGGGGGATTGCTCTAATCTATGGACGAGTTTATCGACCCCATCGGACGGCTCATCAACGAATTTTCCCGCCTTCCCGGGGTGGGCAGAAAAACGGCGCAACGCTACGCCTATAAAATTATCGACATGACCAATTCCGAGGCGCAGACGTTTGCCTCGGCGATATTGGACGCCAAGCGCAAGGTCAAGTACTGCAAAATTTGCGGCAACTTCACCGAGCACGAGGTCTGCAACGTCTGTTTACAGCGGGATAAGAGCCTGATTTGCGTGGTAAAGGAGCCCAAGGACGTTGTGGCACTGGAAAAGCTGCACGAATACAAGGGCGTATACCACGTATTGCACGGCGTTATCGACCCGATGAACGGCGTCGGACCCAACGACATTCGCATTAAGGAGCTGCTCGCTCGCATCGACTCGAACGTACAGGAAGTCATCATGGCAACCGACGCCAACGTCGAAGGGGACGCCACGGCAATGTACGTTGCCAAACTCTTAAAACCGTTGGGTGTAACCGTCACCCGCATCGCTCGGGGCGTACCCATCGGCTCGGAAATCGAGTATACCGACGACGTTACGCTCACGCGCGCGCTGTTGGAGCGAAAACAAATATAAATCGAGGGAATCAATTATGAAAATTTCCGTACTTGGCTGCGGCAGATGGGGCTCGTTCATCGCTTGGTATTTGGCCAACAAGGGGTATGACGTATACTCTTGGGGTCCCGAGGACGACTATTCCTATCAGGTACTCAAAACGACGGGCAAAAACGAATACGTCGAGCTGGACAAGCGCATTCATCTCACCTGCAATTTGCAAGAAGCCATCACCCATGCCCAGATTATCGTCATTTCCATCAGCTCACAGGGGCTGCGTGGGTTCATGCAAAAAATCACTAAATTCGACGTGTCCGATAAAAAGTTCGTGCTCTGCATGAAGGGTATTGAAATTTCCACGGGCTGCCGTCTTTCCGAGGTGCTCGTGCAGAGCGGTATTTCTTCGGATAATATCGCAGTCTGGGTGGGCCCCGGGCACATTCAGGCCTTCACGCAGGGAATTCCCAACTGCATGGTTATCGATTCGGCCAACGATGAATTGAAGCGCTATCTTGCAGACAATTTCAAGAGCGAGCTCATTCGTTTTTACTACGGCGACGACTTAATCGGTACGGAAATCGGCGCGGCGGCAAAAAACGTCATGGGCATTATCGCCGGTGCGTTGGACGGCTGCGGTTACGTATCCTTAAAGGGCCCTTTGATGAGCCGCGGCGCACGTGAGGTCTCCCGACTGATCAAGGCGATGGGCGGCAACGAGCTTTCGGCTTACGGCCTGGCGCACTTGGGCGATTACGAAACCACGCTGTTCTCCGAATACTCCCACAACCGTATGTACGGAGAAATGCTGGTCAAAGGCAATAAATTTGAAAAGCTCGCCGAGGGCGTACCCACGTCCAAAGCCATGAAGGCGTTGGGCGAGAAGTACGGCGTGGATTTACCCTTAACCTCTGCGGTGTACGACATCTGTTACGGCGACGTTACCGATTATAAAGCGGCTTGTATGGAGCTAATCCCCAAGCTCATGTCCCGCCTGACAAAAACGGAGTTCTATCAGTAATACTCTTAGCGCGATGTGCGCGCGAAACAATCAATTCAATTTCAACGCCTCGGCAAAAATCTCTGCCGAGGCGTAGCTTTTTCTCCGTCAAATCTACCCCCTAAAAAATTATTTTAAGAAATTTTCAAAAACCCCTTGAAAAATGTGAAAAAGTATAATATAATGTTTGTAGCCAACATTTGAACTACTTGTTGAGTAACAGACTAAGGGAGAAAACAAACATGAGCATATCGGCAAAGGATATCCGTAACATAGCCATCATCGGCCACAGCGGTGAGGGTAAAACCACCCTCTGCGAAGCCATTCTTTTCAACGGCGGCAGCATCGACCGTATGGGAAAGGTATTGGACGGCAATACGGTTATGGATTTCGACGAACAGGAAATACAGCGTAAAATGTCAGTCAACCTGGCTTGCGCAAATACTACGTGGAAAGGGGTAAAAATCAATTTACTCGATTTACCCGGCTTTTACGACTTTGAAGGCGAACGCCACGAAGGCTTGAGCGCAGCGGGCGGCGCATTGCTCGTCATCGGCGCCAACGGCGTCATTCCCATCGGCGCAGAGAGCGTCGTAGACTACTGTCTGCGTCTTTCCAAGCCCTTAATCATTTTCATCAACGGCATGGATAAGGACAATGCCGATTACGTCGGCACGGTAGAAGCTCTGCGTGAAAAATATCACAGCAAATTGGCGCCCATTCAGCTGCCCATCATACGTGACGGCAAAATGCAGGGCTACGTCAACGCACTCTCCGAAAAGGCGTTTGAATTTACGCAGACCGGTCCCAAGGAAATCCCCATTCCCGAGGATATGAAAGAATCGCTTGCGGCAATGCAGGCACAGCTCACCGAAACGGCTGCGGAAAACGACGATATTTTATTGGATAAATTCTTTGAAGAAGGCGAGCTCACCAAGGAAGAAATTATTCACGGCATTCGCCGCGGTATCGCCACCATGAACACCATTCCCGTCATGGCGGGCAGCGCCTTGCAAAATAAGGGCGTCATCAACTTAATGAACGAAATCGTGCAGTACATGCCCGCAGCGTCGGACAGAAGCGCTATGCTCGCTACCGACTTGAAAGAGGATAAAATGACCAGCATCGTCTGTGAGGACAACGCCCCCGTTGCCGCACAGGTATTCAAAACGGTCATCGACCCGTATGCAGGCAAAATCAGCTACGTAAAGATTTACAGAGGCTCGTTAAAATCAGGCACGGTGCTCTTCAACGCCCGCGCCGAGCAGGAAGAAAAAATCGGTTTAATCTATCAGTTAAAGGGTAAAAAATTAGAAACCGTATCCGAAGCCGCCGCAGGCGATATCGTTGCACTGGGCAAACTGCCCCACGCCATCACGGGCGACACGCTGTGCGATGCCGCACACCCCGTTCTCTTTGACAATATCCGCTTCCCCAAGCCCGTGCTCACCATGGCAGTATTCGCCGAGGTCAAGGGCGAAGAGGACAAAATTTTCCAAGGCTTGCAGCGCCTCGCCGACGAAGACTATACCTTCTCCATCACCAAGAGTAAGGTTACGGGCGAAATGCTCCTCTCCGGTCAGGGTGAAACGCAAATTGAGGTACTTTGTAAGCGCTTAAAATCCAAATTCGGCGTCAACGTCGTGCTCAAAGAACCGTCCATTGAATATAAGGAAACCATTCGAGCCACCGCCACCGCCGAAGGTAAGCACAAAAAGCAATCGGGCGGACACGGTCAGTACGGCCACTGCAAAATGCGCTTTGAGCCCTGTGAAGAAGAGTTCGTATTCGCCGAAGAGGTCATCGGCGGCGCCGTACCCAAGCAGTACATTCCCGCCGTTGAAAAGGGCATTCGCGAATGTCTTAGCACGGGCGTCTTGGCGGGCTATCCCGTAACAGGCTTAAAGGCCGTTCTGTTCGACGGCAGCTATCACGACGTAGACAGCTCGGAAATGGCGTTTAAAATGGCGGCGTCCATCGCCTTCAAAGAGGGCTTGAAGAACGCTAAGCCTGCACTTTTAGAACCCATTATGAAGCTTAAAGTGGTCATTCCCGAAGAATACTTCGGCGCCGTTATGGGCGACATCGTCAAACGCAGAGGCCGCATCATGGGTACGGACGTGGTAGAAGGCAAGACCGTTCTCTCCGCCGAAGCGCCGCAATCGGAACTGATGAAATACGCCACCGATTTACGCAGTGCCACGCAGGGCAAGGGCAAGTTCGTAGCCGAGTTCATCCGTTATGAAGAAGTACCCGATATGCTTTTGACAAAAATACTCAAAAAATAATAGTTTATGAAAGCCATAAAACGGGCGCAGAAAAAATCTGCGCCCGTTTTTGCGTATAAAAATTTGAAAAATACGCCAAATTACAGTTACTATGAAGAGAGTTCAAATTTACGATTCGCCAAAGACAAGAGAGGAGCGTGAGAGTTGCTTTAATACCCTACGGGAGGAAACGGTGCGTGACGGGCAAACACAAGGAGAACTTTAATCAAAACTATTTAAACTACGTCAATTCCTTCGATCCGCCCACCAAGCATTTTAAAAACTGCTTCAGAGCCTTTATGGTCGGCGGATTGATCTGCTGTATCGGTCAGTTTTTGCGCTATATGCTGGAGCGGTTGTTCGGGCTTTCGGGCGACGTATTGGCAGGCACGGTATCCATCTTTCTCATTTTTTTAGGCACTTTTTTAACCGGGCTCGGGGTATACGACAGAATCGGTCGTAATGCCGGTGCCGGCTCCATCGTACCCATCACCGGCTTTGCCAATTCGGTGGCTTCTCCCGCAATGGAGTTCAAAACAGAGGGGTTCATCTACGGTCTGGCGGCTAAAATGTTCATTGTGGCAGGGCCCATCATCGTCTACGGCGTATTGGTCGGTGCAACCACGGGAATCGTGTATTATATTTTAGGTCTGTTCGGGGTGGTGTAATATGGGATTGCATACCGTAACCTTCAAAAACAAACCCTGCATTATTTCCACGGGCACGATTGCCGGGCCTAAGGAGGTGCAGGGCATCATCGGCAAATACGTGGACATGGCATTGCAGGACGATACCTTCGGCGAGGATACCTACGAAAAAGCCGAGTGTAAAATGCTCTCCTACGCCATCAATCGGGCGATAGAAAATTCCAAATTCAAAAGAGCGGACATCGACTTAATGGTTTCGGGCGACCTGTTAAACCAAATTATTTCCGCATCCTTCGCCGCGCGCGATTTCGACTTTCCCTTCGTCGGCGTATACGGCGCATGCTCCACCATGTCCGAGGCGTTTGCCCTCTCCGCCGCCCTCATCGACGCAGGCTATTTCAAGCGCATCGTAGCGGCAACGGGCAGTCATTTTTCCTCGGCAGAGCGTCAATACCGCTATCCCTTGGAGCAAGGCACCACCCGTCCGCCCCAATCCCAATGGACGGTAACGGCGGCTGGCGGTGCGGTCATTGCCGATAAGGGCAGTAATATACACATCACGTCTGCCACCTTCGGCAAGGTCGTCGACTTTGGCGTTACCGACGTCAACAACATGGGCGCCGCCATGGCGCCGGCGGCGTGTTCCACCATCCTGCGCCACTTACAGGAACGCAAAATTGAGCCCGAGTATTACGATTTAATCGTCACGGGCGACTTGGGTGCGCTGGGCAGTCGCATCGTCAAGGACTTAACCTGGGAAAAGGGCGTGGATATCTCCGCCAACCACATCGACTGCGGCGAAATCATTTATAAAGTCATCGAGGACGAGTTCCAGGGCGGCAGCGGCGCGGGCTGTTCGGCGGTGGTGTTCAATTCCTATCTCCATAACGAATTGAAATCGGGCAAGCTCAAAAAAATACTGTTGGTCGCCACGGGTGCGCTGTTGTCCACGGTATCGTCCGGTCAGGGCGAGAGCATCCCGTGCATTGCCCACGCCGTCAGCATCGAACGGGAGTGATATACAAATAAAAAGGGGGATTTTATGTTTGCGGAATATTGGGAAATTATTTTTATGTTCGTCAAGGCGTTCACGGTCGGCGGACTCATTTGCGTCATTGCGCAAATCATCATCAATTATACCGACCTCACTGCGGGTAGAATTTTAGTCTATTTCATGCTTGCAGGCGCGGTTTTACAGGCATTCGGGCTGTATCAGTACCTCGTCGACTTTGCCGGCGCAGGCGCCACCGTTCCCATTTCCGGCTTTGGCTATCTTCTCGCCAAGGGCGGCATGGAGGGCGCAAAAGAGGGGCTGTTTGCCGCCGTTACGGGACCTTTGATGGCGGCAAGCGCAGGCGTTACGGCGGCGGTTATCTTTTCGTTTTTGGTCGCCGTCATCTTCCGTTCAAGAAGTAAATACAATTAACCGTTTTTAAGATATAAATAAAAAAGAGCAAGAGTAAAAGGATTTTCCTTCTATTCTTGCTCTTTCTTTATAGATGAATTAATTGTGTTTTACGCCCATGCCGTAGGCGTGCCGTTGACGTAATGCCAATAATTGCCTGCTTCGGTAGGCGCGGTTTCGCTGTAATAATAGCGTGTTGCTTGGGTTAAAGAGTCATTATCATCATCAATGGAAATTTCCCTCCATTCTTCCGCCGTGCCTTTATAATATACGCTCGTCAAACTGGTGCAATCCTCGAACGCAGAACGCCCAATCGTGGTTACGCTGTCGGGAATCACCACGCTCGTCAAACTAGAGCAATCCTCGAACGCAGAACGCCCAATCGTGGTTACGCTGTCGGGGATGACCACGCTTTTCAAACTTTCGCAACCAGCGAACGCAAACTCCCCAATCGTGGTTACGCTGTCACCAATGACC
>JAFVZP010000059.1 GCA_017508105.1 Clostridia bacterium | reverse complement strand
TTTATACTTCTCTCTTAAAATATCCTTTGAATTCTATCGGGTTTTTACCAACCGCTTTAATTTGCCCAAGCACCACTTTTGCCATTGCAATTTGACTTTCAGCATAGAACGAAAAGGTGTTTACGTAAGTTTTCACATACGGGAAATCGTGTATCTTATACGGGTCGCCGAAAGAAGTGAAAATAACTCTTGGGTGGTTCAGCGCGTAGCAGTCCCAAAGGGTCATTGTGCTATTCCAGCCTGCGCGCATTGTTCCGCCGTGATAGTTCCTTGAAGATAATATACTGTTTATCATTATTAAATCGTAATTATCTTTTATTTCATTTACCTTGCGGTAATCTGCGTTATCCATTGAATCAACTATCATGCCGTTTCTTTCAAATTCTTCTTTTAACGCTGAAAATTCTTTACCCGTTGGCGGTTTATTAAAGAACGGTTCAATGATATTAAGTAGCAATATTTTACTGCCTTTTTCAAGTTTTGCAGGTATTGCGCCTTGCATATCCCTTAAAATCTTGATGCTTTTTTCTGCAATTTGAAGGGCAATTTCCGCAATATCGCCTTCAACTTCTAAATCTTTAAAGCGGTCTTCTTTTTCAAAAAGGTGTAACTTTTCTTTTAGCGCCATTATCCTTTTTGCAGCGTCTTTTACTCTATCAGCAGAAAGAACGCCGTCTTTTACCGCTTTTAATATACTGTAAAAATCATAGGGCTTGGGGAACAAAATCATATCCCCGCCGGCCTGCAAAAATCTTACCGGCAAATCTTTAAGCGGAACTCTTGAAGAAACGCCTATCATACCCATTGCGTCAGATACTACAACGCCTTTAAAGCCTAACTTTTCTTTTAATAGCCCCGTTAATAAACTTTTGCTTACCGTTGCGGGTAAATAACCGAATTCGTCCTTTTCCGTTTCAAACGCAGGGAGCGCCCCGTGCGCTATCATAACGGCGTCAACGCCTTCGTTAAACATAGCCTTATAAACTTTGCCGTAAGTTTTCATCCATTGACGCTTGCTCATTTTGTTTACGGTAGTAACGAAGTGGCTGTTTCTATCATCCATCCCTTGACCGGGGAAGTGCTTAACTGAAGCAGCCATCATACCGTCTTTTTGCAGTCCACGAACGTAAGCGCCTGCAATTTTAATAACGTGTTCGGGCTTATCTGAAATTGCCCTAATATTAGTTTCAGGGCAGTTATAATTCATATTCATATCCACAACGGGATTAAAGCCCCAATGAACGCCGCCTTTTCTGCAAAGTTGAGCGGTTACTCTACCCGCCTTTTCCACCAACTCAACGTCGTCACACGCGCCGAGAGCCATTTGGTTTGGCACGGTTGCGCCACCTTCAAACGGGGTATGCGGGCCGTCTTCAACGTCACTAGTAACCACAACGGGAACTTTGACGTATTTGTTTACCATATCGGCGTAAAATTTCACCTTTTCAGGCGTCATACCACACACGAAAATTCCGCCCGGCTTAACTTTTTTTACTATTTCTTCTATTTCTTCAGGGTCTACCTTATTTGAAATTGATAAACATAAAGTCTGCCCTACGATATCTTCTAAATCAAGTTGATTAAATAATTTTTCCGCACTCATATCTAAACCTTTAGCACCTTATTTTTTGCCGAATATTTTATCAAATACGGGGTATAAGCAATTTGCAACTTTGTTGTACCCTAACGCGTGTAAATGCAAATCATCCCCAACGGATAAGTCTTGCATAGTTATACCGTCATCAGATACCAACGCCGAATAATAATCAACGAATATCGCGCCGTATTCTTCACATAAATTTTTAATAATTTTATTTTCTTCTAAAATAACTGCGTTTCTAACGTCTTTAACGCCTATCGGGAAAACGCTACCAAGAACGGTAATAATTCCATTTTCTTTAAGTCTTTTAACCATTTCGGTCATATCTGATTTAAAGTCACATAGAACTTTATTTACCATTTCTTCAGTAACGGGTTTACCTGCGTGTTCCGTGCGCCAAAGTTCAGCGGTATTATTGCAACCTTCTTGAATAACGCAAACCTTTGGTTTAAGCGCTATAACGTCTAAATCAAAGCGCTCTAAAAGCGATTTAGTTGCTTCCCCGCCGATACCGCGGTTTACTACAGTTCCGTATTTATTAAAATAAGGATAAATTTCAAAACGCTCGGTGTTGCTTGAACCTATAAACAAAATATCCACGGGAATTTCATTTATTAGATACACGCTGTTACGGCAATTAAAAATTTCACGCTTATCACTTCTAGGTTTATTGTCTGAATAACATAACTTTTTAAATTCTTTAATGTCCATAATTTACTCTTTATTAAAAATTTTGTCAAATACGGGATATAATAATTCCGCCATTTTGTTATACCCTAAAACGTGCGGATGCAAATCGTCGCCAAAGGTTAAATCTTGCATAGTAATTCCATCAGAAGATACGCACGCTGAATAATAATCAACGAAAGTAACGCCTTCTTTTAAGCATAATTCTTTTAAGAATTTGTTTTCTTCTAAAATCACCGCGTTTCTAACGTCCTTAACGCCTATAGGTAGCACTGCCCCCACGACGGGAATAATGCCACGCCCTTTAAGTTCTTTAATAATAAAAGTCATATCGGCTTTATATTCGTCTAGAACGCTTTTTATAAGTTGGTCGGTAACGGGTTTACCTTCGTGCGCCGGCAGCGATACGGTTACGGTGCAGGGAGTAAAAACCTTACACGGCACCCGTTTTAAACCGCTCTGCGACCGCATTGAAGCGGGAACTTTTTTAATTGCGTGCGCCATGTGCGGCGGAGAAATACTGGTAAACGGGGTAAAAAGACAAAACATTGCCGCATTGCTCAATAAATTGAGTGAAAACACTTGCAAAATACATACGGAAAATGATAAAATATATATCAAAAGCGAGGGACGGTTGCGTTCCAACCGTCACATAGAAACCTTGCCCTTTCCCGGCTTTCCCACGGACTTACAGGCGCAGATGACTTCGCTCAACGCCACGGCGGACGGAGCGTGCATCTTAACCGAAAATCTGTTTGAAACGAGGTTTAAACACGTGCCCGAGCTCATTCGCATGGGTGCGGACATTACCGTCAAGGACAGAACGGCGCTCATACGCGGTGTAAAGCGCTTGCACGGCGCAACGGTTGCCTCGGAGGATTTGCGAGGGGGCGCAGCGCTCACCCTTGCCGCGCTGTCGGCAGAGGGTAAGAGCCAGGTGCTCAATCTTTCGCACATCGACAGAGGGTACGACGGGTTCGACTTAAAATTGCGCGCGCTGGGCGCAAACATTCAACGCCTGCCCGTTTAGTCTATATCGTTTTGGAAAAATAGAGAGGAATATACAAATGAAACATACCAAGAGCCTTGTGGCTGTCATTTCCGTCATTTTATTTTTGTCGGTACTGTTATTGTGTGCAAACACCGTTTTTTCGGTCAGCAAAGTGGAGATAGAATATACGCTCTCCTCCGCCCAAGCCTACGAGGATGCTGAAAAATTACATAACGCTTTAAACGAGAAATTCGTCGGCGAAAATATTCTCTTCCTGCGGGAAGAAAACGTGCGTTCGCAGTTCGACGGGTATCCCTACCTCAACGTAACGGGCGTTGAAAAGCAATATCCCGATACCGTAAAGCTCTTCGTAGAGGAGAAGCTGGAAGTATTTGCCTTGGTGCGTCAAGGCGAGAATGCACCAGTCTATGCCATGGCGGATAAGCAAGGCAATATCCTGCGGGAAAGCAGTACCAATCAAAACAACGTAGACGGCGGCGAAAACGTTTCAATCGAAGGACTGACCTATTCGGCGCAAAAGGGCTTTCAAGGGGACGCGCACTTTCAAACGGCAATCGACCTCTTTACCAAAGCCGCAGAAAAAATGGGTTCGGTTCGAGGCTGCTTTACCCGTCTGCAAATTTCCTCCAACGCTGTGAGAACGGTATTCACGCTCTACACGAGAGAGGGTGTCTACATTGAGATTGATAACCCCGCTCAAGCCACCGACGAAAAAATAACCTCGGCATTGAACTTATTCCTCTCCTTAAAAGACAACGAAAAGCTGTATGGCTATATCACCGTATTGGAAGTATCCGGTCGAGTCACGACGACCTATACTCCGAGAGGTTGACATAGCCCACGCCCGAAAACAACGCAAAAAAGAGCCGAAAAAAATCGGCTCTTTTTTTGTGTGGCATAAAAAAATTCCTTCAAGCTCTTGACAAACGGGCGCAAGGATAGTATAATATATTATAATATATTATTTTCACTGTCGGAGAAAGTAAAATGGCAAATAAAAGCGTTGCAATCTTAGACGTTCGTTCCATGACCGTTACGGCGCTCATCGGTACGGCAGGCGTCAACAATACGTTCGTATTCAAAGGCTCGCAGACCCTCGCATACGAGGGCTATGAGGACGCTCGCTTTTATTCGGTGGAGGATTTAAAGAAAACGGTTTTTTCGGCCTTAACCGCGGCGGAGCAGAGTGCGGGAGAGCACTTAAAAACCATCTACGTCAGCGTACCGGGCGAGTTTTTGAAAACCGTCAATAAAAAACATATGATAGGCTTTTCCGCTCCCAAGCGCATCAACGCTAACGACGTGGACGCGCTGTATAAAGACGGTTACGCCTCGGTAGATGCAGTCGCATACGAAAATATTCATGCTTCCGCGCTCTATTTTATCACTTCCGATTCGAGAAAGGTGTCCGACCCTACGGGCATCGTCAGCTCTACTTTGCAGGCGCATATCTGCTATATTCTCTCGGCGGAGTACTTCAACAGCATCATGCGCGATATGCTCAGAGAATACGGGTTTAAAAACGTTCGCTTTGTTCCCGCATCCTATGCGCAGGCAATCTATCTCTTGCACGAGGAGGAGAGAAGGGAGAGCGCCCTTTTATTGGACGTCGGCACGCTTTCCTCTACGGTTTCGGTGGTTTACGGCGACGGTATTTTAAAGCAGCAGACCTTTTGGGTGGGCGAAGGGCATATTGCCGCCGAGCTCTGCGCACAGTTGGAGCTTTCGTATGAAGAAGCCAGCGAGCTGGTAAAAAACGCCAATCTGTTCCGCACGGGGGTTGCACCTACGTCGCTGACCAACGGCAAGCGTATTCAAGCCGAAAGCATCAATGAAATCATTAAATTCGGTCTGGACAAGCTGTGCGAACCCTTGGCTGTATTTTTAGAGCAAAGCCCCGCAATGACGGCAAATCGGCCGCTGTTGATTACGGGCGAGGGGATTACGGGCATTCGCGGCGGCGTGGAGCATATCTCCAAGCGCCTCAATCGGGAGGTTGAAGTGGTTGCACCCAACTTACCTTACTATAACAAGCCGTCCATGAGTTCGAGAATTTCTCTCTTGGACTATGCTATACAAAAACAAAAGACACAATCATTTTTCTATAAACTTATAAACGCATTTGGAGGATAAAAACAACTATGTTTTACGACGTACAGGAATTAGCAGGCGCAAAAATCAAAGTCATCGGTGTGGGCGGTGCCGGCAATAACGCCGTCAAGCGCATGATCGAATCGGGCATTACCAGCGCAGAATACGTCTGCGTCAATACCGACAACCAAGTTTTATTGCTCTCGCCTTGCGAAACCAAAATACAAATCGGTGCGCAGCTCACCAGAGGCTTGGGCGCAGGCAGCGACCCCGAAATCGGCAGACAGGCTGCCGAGGAAAGCAAGGAAGACCTCGCCAAAGCCATTGAAGGCACCGACTTACTCTTTATCACCGCCGGCATGGGTGGCGGTACGGGTACGGGCGCCGCTCCCGTCGTTGCAAAAATCGCCAAGGATATGAAAATCCTCACGGTGGCAGTCGTTACCGAGCCGTTCAGCTTTGAAGGCAAAAAGAGAAAGGACAACACCATCAAGGGCTTGGAAAATCTCAAAAAATACGTAGACACTTTGGTGGTCATTCCCAACGATAAAATTTCCACGGTCGTACCCAAAAACACGCCCATTCAAGAGGCGTTGCGCTATGCTGACGAAGTGCTCCGTCAAGCCATTTCGGGCATCACCGATTTAATCGTCAAGCCCGCATTCATCAATCTGGACTTTGCCGACGTAAAAACCGTACTCAAGGACAAGGGCCTGGCGCACATGGGCGTGGGCGTCGCCAAGGGCGAAAACAGAGTGGTGGAAGCAGTTCGTCTTGCCGTCAACTGTCCCTTGCTTGAAACGACCATCGAGGGCGCAACCGGCGTCATTATCAACATTGTCGGCGGTAAAGATTTGACCTATGAAGAAGTCGGCACGGCAGGCACCTTGGTGCAGAGCGTGGTGGATTACTCCGCAAATATCATTTTCGGTGCTTGTATTGATGAAAGTATGTCCGAAGAGGTGGCGGTTACGGTCATTGCAACGGGCTTCCCCACGACGGAAAACTCCACGTATAACTCCGAAGAAGAAAAGCAAAAAATGCAGAACTTCTATATCAATCCCCGCCGCCAGACGGTTGAACAGCCCGTTCAGCCTATGCAGTACATGCAAGCGCAACAGCCCGTTCAGCAGTCCCAACCCGTCTATAATAACGCGGCACAATTCGGTCAAACGCTCTACGGCAACCAAAATTACTACGGACAGCCGCAGGCGCAACAACCTGCACAACCCGTTCAACCCGTACAGCCCGCTCCCGTACAGGACGAAGAGCTGGACGCGCCCATTGAAGATATCCCCGTGAACACGGGCAGCAAGTTGCCCAAATTCATTCAAGCCATTATGGGCAGAAAAAAATAAACCATAAACTCCTATCAATAAACGAAAAGAGCAAGGGTAAAAGGATTTTTCCTTCTATTCTTGCTCTTTTTATGTAATCAATTTCACGTTAATAATAGCGTGTTGCATTGCTTAAAGGAGAATTCTGATTTCCAATGGAAAATTTCGTCCATCCTTCTGTCATTCCTTTTATAATATACACTCTTCAAACAGTTGTAATCACGGAAAGCTTATTTCTCACACCAAAAAGCAATACACCGTCCTTTCCGTTCAAAAAATACTCTTAAAAATTTTCAAAGACAAAAAATTTCTGCGTGAATTTACTTGTAAATCAAGCCGCAAAGGTGTATAATAAAAAAAATTGAAATATTACATAGGAGTTTTCATTTATGGACGCAAACAAAAGACCGGAAAATATGCAACGAATCGTTACCCAAGCGTTGGCGCAGGCATTCATTGAAGAACAGATTGAACTCGTTCGTAAGCAAGTGGGCGATAAAAAAGTGCTTTTGGCACTCTCGGGCGGTGTAGACAGCTCGGTCGTCGCCGCTCTGCTCGTAAAGGCAATCGGCAAACAGCTCGTGTGTGTACACGTCAACCACG
>JAFVZP010000058.1 GCA_017508105.1 Clostridia bacterium | reverse complement strand
GTGGATGAAGACAACCGATATTATAAATCCATAGACGGTAATTTATATACCAAAGACGGAAAAACCTTGGTGCAATATGCAAGTGGAAAAACGGCAACGCAATTTATAATTCCCGACAGCGTAACCTCGATTGGGGAGGGTGCGTTCGCTTATTGCTACGATTTAACAAGTGTGGTCATCCCCGAAAGCGTAACCTCGATTGAGGAATCTGCGTTCGCTTATTGCAACAATTTGACGAACATAGTCATCCCCGACAGCGTTACCTCGATTGGGACGTGGGCGTTCTCTCATTGCATCAGTTTGACAAGCGTGGTCATTCCCAACAGCGTAACCACGATTGGGGATCATGCGTTCTATCGTTGCGAAAGTTTGACGAGCGTGGTCATTCCCGAAAGCGTAACTACGATTGGGGATCATGCGTTCTATCGTTGCGAAAGTTTGACGAGCGTATATTATAAGGGCACAGCGGAAGAATGGACAGAAATTTCTATTGGTTCCAATTTTTATTTAACCGAAGCAACAAAATATTATTACAGCGAAACCGCTCCTATCGCAGAAGGTAATTATTGGCATTACGTCAACGGCACACCCACCGCATGGGAATAAGTTTTTTGCCCGCACAATATCTAAAATTATAAACTAAAAAAGCCTTTCGCAATTTAGCGAAAGGCTTTTAAATTTTTTATATTACTTTTTGAATACCGCACCTTCGGATGCCGAAGCGACCATTGCACGGTAACGCTTCAAATATCCCGATACGGGGCGCAGCGTCGGGGTAAAGTTTTGTCTGCGTCTTTCAATTTCCTCTTCGGAAACCTTCAACTCCAGCTTGCAAGCGGGAATGTCAATCTCAATGATATCGCCCTCTTCAACCAAGCCGATTAAGCCGCCTGCCGCCGCCTCGGGGCAAACGTGTCCGATTGCAGCGCCTCTGGTTGCACCCGAGAAGCGTCCGTCGGTGATGAGCGCAACGTCTGCGCCCAAGCCCGCGCCGACGATTGCCGAGGTAGGGGAGAGCATTTCACGCATACCGGGGCCGCCCATGGGGCCTTCGTAACGAATAACCACGACGTCGCCCTTGTTGATTTTGTTGGTGGAAATTGCCGCCATGGCTTCTTCTTCGGAGTTAAATACTCTGGCAGGACCGCTGTGGCGGTACATTTTTTCGTCTACGGCGCTCTTTTTGACTACCGAGCCTTCCAATGCAAGGTTGCCCTTTAAAATCGCCAAGCCGCCGTAAGAGGAGTAGGGGTTATCCATGGGGCGGATAATCTCTCTGTCCTTGACTCTTGCCTTGGCAATGACCTCGTGCATGGTCTTACCCGCAACGGTCATAACCGAGGTATCCAAATAGCCTGCGTCCTCCAGCTGTTTAAGCACGGCGGAGATGCCGCCTGCGTCGTTGAGCTCTTCGATGTAATGATTGCCTGCGGGCGCCAAACGGCATACGTTGGGCGTTTTTGCGGAAATCTCGTTCATGGTATCCACGGATACCTGACTCTTATCCAAATCCAGCTCGTTGGCGATGGCCAAGAGGTGGAGTACGGTGTTGGTGGAAGCGCCGATGGCACAGTCCACCTTTTCGGCGTTCTTAATCGCCGCAGGCGTCATAATATCTCTGGGGCGGATATTCTTTGCCAACAAGTTCATTACGGCCTGACCGGATTCCTCTGCGAGGGCAAGTCTTGCCGAATAGGGCATGGGGATCGTACCGTTGCCGGGCAATGCCATGCCCAAGGCTTCGGTGATACAGTTCATGGAGTTTGCCGTAAACATACCCGAGCACGAACCGCAGGAAGGGCAAGCCGTACATTCGTATTCGTGCAATTCTTCTTCGTCGATGATGCCGGCGTTGTATGCACCCACTTCCTCAAACATCGTGGAGAGCGAGAGCTTTTTGCCGTTCTTATGCCCTGCCAGCATGGGACCGCCCGAACAGAATACGGAGGGCACGTTGGTTCTCGCCGCCGCCATGAGCATACCGGGAATAATTTTATCGCAGTTGGGGATAAATACCACGGCGTCGAAGTGGTGGGCTTTAATTAAAATTTCCGCACTGTCGGCGATAATTTCACGGGAGGGCAGGGAATAACGCATACCCTCGTGACCCATGGCGATGCCGTCGCAAACGCCGATGGAGGGCACGATTACAGGCTTACCGCCCGCTGCCGTAACGCCGTCGCACACACGCTTGGCAATTCTGTCGAGCATCATATGCCCGGGGATAATTTCGCTCTGGGCGCAGATAACGCCGACGAGCGGTTTTTTCATTTCACTTTCCGACCAGCCGAGCGCTCTCAACAAAGAACGTTGGGAGGACATCGCCGTGCCGTTTGAAAATATATTGTTCATAATATAATCACTCCTTAAGTTTAAAAAGCTTTTGTTTTCAGTTTATTCTGCGCTGCGTTTACGGATAAAAAGCGGTACCTTACGCTTTCCCGTTTGGGCGCATTCATTCAAATCGAGTTCGTCTGCATCGCAAATTTTCTCGTTGTAGTCCACCATGTCTTTAATACAGGTATTGCCTCTGGTGATGGCGGTAACGCCCGTGCGTGCCATTTCCAAAATGCCGTAATCCTTGATCATATTGATAAAGCCGTCCAGCTTACTGCTTTCGCCGGTCAGCTCTACGACCATGGAGGTGGGATACAAATCGTCCACCTTGGCGCGGAAAATTTCACAAATCTGATAAATTTCCGCACGCTTTTCGGCGGGAGCGTTGAGCTTAACCAGCAACAGCTCTCTTGCAATGGCTTCGTTTTCGCCGATGCAAATAATCTTCTTTACGTCCACCAGCTTATCCATCTGCTTCATCATCTGGTCCAAAACGTACTCGTCGCCGTTCAGCACGATAGTCATACGGGAGAGTGCTTCCTCCTCGGTCTTGGCAACCGAGAGCGATTCAATGTTATACGCACGGCGGGAGAACAGGGAAGATACCCGCATCAAAACACCGCTTTTGTTTGCTACTAAGGCGCTAATCGTATACTGCATACTTTCTTCCTCCTTCTCCTCAATCCATTTTTTCCATAACGGTATCATACGTTGCGTTGGGCTTGATCATGGGCAATACGTTCTCGTCGGAATCCACCCTGCAGTCAATGAGTACGGGGGATTGGGTGTTGAGCGCCTCGGTCAGAACGGGAATGATGTCCTCGTCCTTTTCAATGCGCATACCCTTTGCGCCAAACGCCTCGGCAAACTTGACGTAATCGGTCTTTTTAACGATATTGGTCTGGGAGAATCTTCTCTCGTAGAACACCTTTTGCCACTGGCGTACCATGCCGAGCGCCTTGTTGTTCATGAGTAAAATGGTAATGGGCAGGTTTTGCGTAACGGCGGTGGACAGCTCGTTCAAATTCATATTAAACGACCCGTCGCCCGTTACCATAATAACGTGCTTGCCCGTACCCATGGCCGCGCCGATTGCCCCGCCGAAGCCGTAACCCATCGTACCCAAGCCGCCGCTCGAGCATAGCGTTCTGGGCTCTTCAAAGGGATAGTATTGCGCCGTCCACATCTGGTGCTGGCCTACGTCGGTAGCAACTACCACGTCCTTGCCGCCGATTTTTGCCGCGGCGGTTAAAATCTTATACGCCATGACCGAACCGTTGTAGTCGATGATGTCTTTCTTTTTGAGCTCGGCAACCTGCTGCATCCATTCGCCGTGCTCCTGCTTGGGCAACAGCGTCAAAACGGTCTGCAAGGCTTCCTTTACGTCCGCCATCAAGGCGACGTCTGCTTTTATATTTTTATTGATTTCAGCGTCTTCAATGTCAATTTGAATTACCGTCTTATCCTTGGAAAATCTATCGCGGTTTAAAGCAACTCTGTCCGAAAAACGGGTGCCGAGCGCGATAATGGTATCCGCCGCAATACACGTTCTTGCCGCCGAAAGCGTGCCGTGCATACCCATCATACCCAACGAACGGGGAGAGGATGCGGGGAATGCGCCCAAGCCCATCAGCGTGCAAACGACGGGTGCATCCATTCTCTCTGCAAGCTCTTTCACCTGCTCGCTTGCGCCTGCGGCAATAACGCCGCCGCCCACCATAATCAAGGGGCGCTTGGCGTTTTGTAAGGCGTTTACCAAGGGCATAGCACTGTCAGCGCTTACCTTTCTGGGCGTGTACTGTACGGGCGTTTTGGGCTCATATTCAGCTTCCGCCTGTTGTACGTTCTTCAAAATATCGACCAGAACGGGGCCCTTTCTGCCCGTGGATGCAATGCGGAACGCCTCACGCACGGTATCCGCCAAATCGTCGATATTCTTGACGATGAAATTGTGCTTGGTTATGGGCATGGTTATGCCGCAAATGTCTACTTCCTGGAAGGAATCCCTGCCCAGCATGGACAGTCCTACGTTGCCCGTAATGGCAACCATGGGTACGGAATCCATATAAGCGGTGGCGATACCCGTAACGAGGTTGGTCGCTCCCGGACCGGACGTGGCGATAACGACGCCCGTTTTACCCGTCGAACGGGCGTAACCGTCGGCGGCGTGCGCCGCACCCTGCTCGTGCGAGGTGATGACGTGGTTAATTTCGCCGTTGCGGTATAATGCGTCGTAGATATCGAGCACCGTACCGCCGGGATAACCGAATACCGTGTCTACTCCCTGCTCCAACAGGCAGCGAATTAAAATGTCTGCGCCGGATAATTTCATAAAAAACACTCCTTTTTACAATTAAAGATGATTTTTTTCGAGCTTACAGCCGTTAATAACGAAAACGCCCCAAGCCGCTCACTCGGCTCAGGGCGGAAAAAATTTCCGTGTTACCACCTGATTTCAGAAAATTTCTCATTTTCTGCACTCTGTCGGTAGCAATAACTACCGCAGTCCGGATAACGTTGAACCACGCCGTCAAGGTCTACTCAAAGGCGACATATTGCCGCCTTTTTTGGGCTTGCTGCTCCGGGGCTACCTTGGGTTTCCGCCTTTTAAGACTTGCACCAACCGTCTTATCTCTGAAAAAGGTACGAAAACTTACTCCTCCCCATCCTTGCATTTATGATTGATATGTATTATATCATAGCTTTTTAGCGCTGTCAAGTGCTTTTGTCAATTTTTTTTGTCTTCGGGCTTGGCTTTATTGATATAAAAGTCTTAATAAAGTCGAAAAATGTATAAAAAAGGCGTATTCCTCCTTAATAAAAATTTTATTCAAAAAATTTTTGAAAAAGGTATTCCATTTTTTTTATAAATATGTTATGATTATTTTTAAAAATGGTTATGAAAGACAAATCAACGTTCAAACAATTAAAAAGTGAAATCCAAGCCCACCGTTTACCCGATAAGGATTGGTTTTTAAACCTGCTCGATGCAGACAGTCAGAAGGTCTACGAAGAAAACCATCTTCGGGTGCTGTTGGTGCTGTTGCGGTATTATTATCTTTCCAAGGAACGGGAAAAGGTCAAAAATGCGCAGGCAGAGCTTGCCAAAATGCGCAGCGAGGACGACCATTCGGCTACGGCGTACGTGCGCACCCTGCAGTTGAACGCGCTCATTAAAAAGGCGTATGCGGATATGGATGCTTACAGGCACTTTTTTGACGAGCCGTACTTCGCCCGCATGGACGTGCAGGACGACAAAGAGGGATACAACGCCTACTATATCGGTAAAAAGGGCGATTTGAACCTGGGCATCGTCGATTGGCGCGCGCCCTTGGCGCGGCGGTATTACCAAAAGAGCCTGCGGCAGTTTTCCATCAACGAATACGATTACGCCGTTATTTTACGCCGTGCGCTCCGCACGCACGCAGGCAAGGTGGTGGATTTTAAAAACGAGTATTTATCCGTGCGGGACTATCTCACCAAGGAAGAGATAGCCGGCAGAGACGAGGAGATCGTCTTGGACCCTTACTTGCGTGAAATCATCAGCGCGCGCAAAAACGAGGAGAGTGTTCGGGACATCATCGAGAGCATTCAGGAACAGCAGTTCGACCTCATCACCCGTCCCGAACGGGAGAGCTTTATCCTGCAAGGCTGCGCGGGCAGTGGCAAGACCATGGTGCTTTTGCACCGTCTGAGCTATCTCATGTACAATAACGAGTCGCTCTCCCCACGGGATATTCTGGTCATCACGCCCAGCCGCTCGTTCAATTCCTTCATCGACGAGCTGGCGCAGGTATTGGAGCTGGAAAAGGTGCGTACCGTCACCTTACAGGACTATTATATCCAGGTGCTATCCAAGGCCGGCGTGGACGTGGCGGATAAAATCATCGAGGGAAAGGAGAACGGGGACTACCTATCGTATGTGTATTCCTCGGCGTTCACCAAGGACGTAGCGCTTGCTTCAAAAAAGGTATTCGACGATATTTACGGGCTGTTCACTTCCGAGGAATGTCGGGAGTTCTCCACACAAATTTTAGCCGAGTGTCGGGAACAAAAAGCCGCCTACACCCGCATTAAAAACGCCTCGCAACGGCTGCGTCGCACCGTGCTCGGGGAGATAAAAGAGGACGCCGACGGCAATCCACGCTACACCAAGCCCTTCCGCGATTTCATGAACGATATTTTACAAATCGAGGACTTTTTAAGTCTGGGCGTCGAGGAAGGCATGCGCGGCACGCACGTTTATTTTTACCGCCAGCTCTCGCTCTTTTTCAAAAGCGGTCTGCACGTTGTAAAAAGCAGTGAAAGAATTGTAGACGAGGCGTTGCAATCCTTGGAAACGTTCAAAGTGCAGCTGCAAAGAGAAATTAAGGATTTACAGCGCTATAAGGTGCGCGTGGGAGATAAAGAGGAATACACCTACGCCGACCGCATTGCCGCCCGCACGGCGCTTTTATGCGAAACCGACGGCGTCATGGAGGATGTGCGCCTCATCGGCGAGCATTGCACGGCGTTTACCGATTTCTTCTCGGTCATCAAGGAGCAAAAGAACGTAAGCGACCTGGGTAAGTGTCAGAACGTAACCGACACCGTTCGGTTTTTCTACCGACTCATCGTCAAACCGCAAAAAATGCAGTTTAATATGCTGCAAAAAGGGCTGTATAAGAGCGACGTCTACGCGCTGTTGGTCATTTTGGCAGGGCTGGGCAAGGAGTTGTATCCGCACTACAACCTGGTATTCGTGGACGAGGGGCAGGACATTTCCGCCGAGGAATACGCCCTTTTGCGCACAATCAACCGCTCGGCGGCGTTCAATATTTACGGCGATTTAAAGCAAAACGTAACCCCTTACCGCCGTTTAAACGGCTGGGAAGACGCGTTGAACGCACCCGTCTATACGCTCAATCAGAATTACCGCAACACCCATCCCATCGTGGCGTTCGTTACCGATAAAATACCCTTGGATATGCGCTCCATCGGGTTTGACGGCGCACCTGTACAAAGCATGGGCGTGCGGGAAATCGGCGGGTTTTTAAAGGATAAAAAGGGCTTGAAGGCCGTTATTTGTTCAGAGCGGGATATTCCCGCATTAAAGCGTACCACCTATAACGTGGTTGGTGAAACGGGTGTGCTTTCCAAAAAGAAAATCAATCTTCTCACGGTCTACGAGAGCAAGGGCTTGGAATTCTCCGCCGTTGCGGTATACGACGCTACCATGTCCGAGAACGAGCGGTATATCGCCTATACGAGGGCGCTCAATTTCCTCGCCGTCGTAAAGCCCAATAAAAAACAGACTAAAAAATCAACGAAGGCAAAAAACAAGCATACCGTGTCCAAGACAAAGGGGAAAAAGCAATGAAAAAATACCACACCTTTTTGCTCGACGCCGACGACACGCTCTTCGACTTTGCCGCATCCTGCCAAAAAGCCCTGCGCTGCGCTATGGAAGCCTGTGGCTTTGAATATCAAGAGCCGTATCATGCGCAATATCTCTCCATCAACAATGCGTTATGGTCCAAGCTCGAACGGCAGGAAATCACCCATGCCGAGCTGCTCGTGTTGCGCTTTTCAAAATTTTTATCCTCGCTGGGAGAAAACCCTTGCCTTTCAGGTATGCTCAACCAAGCGTATATAAAAGCGCTTGCCGAGGAATGCGTGCCTTTCGATGGGGTGCGGCAATTTTTAACGGCGCTACGAAATTTGGGCAGAATATACATTGTCACCAACGGCACGGCAAGCGTGCAGCGGCGGCGGTTTGAAAAGTTCGGCTTACAAAAGTATGCAGAAGATATCTTCATTTCCGAGGAAATCGGGGCGTACAAGCCCGCTGAGGCGTACTTTTCATACGTAAAAAATCATATTCCGAAATTTGAGCAAAAAACCGCCTTACTCATCGGGGACAGCCTGACCTCCGACATCGCCATGGCGCAAGCCATGGGCGTGGATTGCGTGTGGTTCAATCCTCAAAATAAAGCCCTGCAAGCAGATTTTTCTCCCACCTTTACGGCAAAAAATTACGGTGAAATTTTGAAAATTATACAATTATAAATAATAAAAAAGAGAAAAATGTAATTATTTTGTCGTTTTTTTATTTTCAATCCCTTGAATAAAAACGCAACATATGGTATAATACCTAAAATTATAACCCTAAATATATTCAAACGGAAGAGAGGAATTATGGCACAGAAGTACAATGCGGAAGACATAAAAATTTTGGAAGGGCTGGACGCCGTTCGTCTACGTCCGGGTATGTACATCGGCTCAACGGGCCCCAAGGGCTTGCATCATATCCTTTGGGAAATCGTCGATAACGCCGTGGATGAAGCGGCAAACGGCTATGCCGACGCCATCACCGTACGGCTGTACAAGGACGGCAGCGCCTCGGTCGAGGATAACGGCAGAGGTATCCCCACCGATATTCACCCCAAAACCAAGGTTTCGGGCGTACAGGTGGTATTCACCCAACTGCACGCCGGCGGTAAGTTTGACGAGCATAACTATTCCTTCTCGGGCGGGTTGCACGGCGTAGGCGCATCCGTCACCAACGCTCTCTCCGAATGGCTGGAAGTCGAGGTCTATAAAAAGACGGTCTATAAAATGCGCTTCACTTCCTATTACGATAAGAAAAAACAAAAATACGAATGCGGTATTCCCGACGGGCCCTTGACGGATACCAAGAAAAAGACAAACAAAAAGGGCACCTTCGTGCATTTTAAGCCGGACAAAGAGGTGTTCAGCGAACGCTCCTTCGACGTTTCTACGGTTGAAAACCGTCTGCAAGAGCTTGCGTTTTTGAACAAGGGCTTGAAAATCACCCTCATCGACGAGCGTTACACGCAGGCGGAAATGATGCCGTCCGAGGGGGGCATGCCCGACTTATTCGCCGCCGCCACGCCGTATACCAAGGAGTTTTGCTATGAGGGCGGGCTGAGCGATTTTGCTCTTTGTATGAACGAGGGTAAGACGGCAATTTATAAACAACCGCTCTATTACACGGCGCAAAAAGAGGGCGTTTTGGTGGAGTTTGCCATTCAGCACACCACCGATTTTACCGAAAGCATGTTCTCCTTCGTCAACAACATTCCCACGCCCGAGGGCGGCTATCACGAGGTGGGGTTCCGTGCAGGGCTCACCCGTGCGCTCAACGACTTTGCAAGGGAGAAAAAGCTGTTAAAGGACAAGGAAGCCAACCTACAGGGCGAGGACTTCCGCGAGGGCTTAACGGCCATTCTGTCCATCAAGATGAAGAACGTACAGTTTGAAGGTCAAACCAAAACCAAGCTCGGCAATCCCGAGGCACGCATGCCCGTGGAGAGCACGGTTTTGGAAGGCATTGAAAAGCTCATTGCCACGGTCAAGGGCAAGGTGTTCGAGGATATCGTCAAAAAGGCGCAGGGGGCGGCAAAGGTACGCCAGGCCGCACGCCAGGCCAAGGACAACGCCCGTGCAAAAAACAGCATTGAAAACTTAACGCTGGTCGGCAAACTGGCGGCTTGCTCGGGCCGTAAGCCCGAGCTCAACGAGCTGTTTATCGTCGAAGGCGATTCGGCAGGCGGTACGGCAAAGCAGGCGAGAGTGCGTCAAACACAGTCCATTCTACCCCTTCGGGGCAAGCCGCTCAACGTAGAGAAAAAACGGCTCGACCAAATCCTGCAAAATGAAGAAATCCGCACCATGATTTCCGCCATCGGCGGGGGCATGGGTGGGGACTTTAACGTGGAAAAGATCAATTACCACAAAGTAATCATTCTCTCGGATGCCGACCCCGACGGCTATCATATCCGCTGCATCCTGCTGACCTTTTTCTACCGCTATATGGCGGATCTGGTCAAGGGCGGTTACGTCTATATCGGTATGCCGCCCCTCTACAAGGTATATAAGAACAACGTCGAGGAATACGCCTACAACGACGAGGAATTGGAAGAAAAAATCAAAATCGTGGGCAGAGGCTATCAAATTCAACGCTACAAGGGCTTGGGAGAAATGAGCGCCGAACAGCTCTGGAGCACCACCTTAAACCCGCTCACCCGCAATTTAACGCAGGTTACCATTGAAAACGCGCGTGAGGCAGAACGCACCATTACCGCCTTAATGGGCGATAAGGTCGAGGGCAGAAAGCAGTTCCTGGCGCAATACGCCAACTTCAACAAGGTGGATACCTTTATGGATAAAATGCCCGTGAGAAAGCAAAACGGGGAGGGCAGAGAAGATGAGTAAAAAACAAAAATCCGCTGTCAATCAGGAGCCTACCGGTCAGTTCATCGTTTCCCCCTTGGAGCAGGTCCTGCACAACTCCATGCTCCCGTACGCCGAGTACGTCATTTTGGACAGAGCGCTTCCCCGCGTCGAGGACGGCTTGAAGCCCGTACAGCGGCGTATTTTATACACCATGAACGAAATGGGCTTAACGCCCGATAAACCGCATAAAAAATGCGCCCGTATCGTGGGCGACTGCATGGGTAAATATCATCCCCACGGCGACAGCTCGGTATACGACGCCATGGTGCGCTTGGCGCAGGACTTTAACATGGGTCAAACGCTCGTAGACGGGCACGGCAACTTCGGCTCGGTGGACGGCGATTCCGCCGCCGCCATGCGTTATACCGAAGCGAGAATGGCGCCCCTGGCGCTTGAAATGCTGCGCGATCTGGACAAGGACACCGTGCCTTGGCAGCCCAACTTTGACGATTCGCTCAAAGAACCCACGCTGCTTCCCGGGCGCATCCCCAATCTCTTGGTCAACGGCGCATACGGCATTGCCGTCGGGCTTGCCACCAACATTCCCCCGCACAATTTAAGTGAAGTGGTCGACGGGGTCATTGCGTACATCGATAACCCCAAAATGAAGCTCGACCAGATGATAAGCTATATTCCCGCGCCCGACTTTCCCACGGGCGGCTACATCATCGCCAACGAGCTGTATCAGGCGTACGATTCGGGCAAGGGTAAAATCACCATCCGCGCCAAAATGCACGTCGAGGCGGACGGGGATAAAAAGCTCATCGTCATCACCGAAATTCCCTATCAGGTCAACAAAGCCACGCTGCTCAGAAAAATTGCCGAGCTCCGCGGAGAAAAGAAATATAAAATTTTAGAATCGGTCGTCGATATCATGGACGAATCCGACCGTTCGGGTATGCGCGCGGTCATCAAAGTCAAGGGCGATACGAACATTGACGAGCTGTTGGCGTTTTTACGCAAAAATACCGATCTGGAAATCTCCTTCGGTATCAACATGGTCGCTATTGCCGACGGCAAGCCCCAACAGCTGGGCTTGATGCAAATCATCGGGCACTACGTGGAATATCAGCGCGAGGTCATTCTCCGCCGCAGTAAATACGACTTGGCGCAGGCAAAGGAACGCTGTCATATTTTAGAAGGCTTAATCGTCGCCGTGCGCAACATCGACGAGGTCATCGCCATCATTAAAAAATCCGAAAGCACGTCGGACGCAAGGCAAAAACTGCGCGAGCGGTTCGAGCTTTCCGAGCGTCAGGCGCAGGCCATTTTGGATTTACGCCTGGCTCGCCTCACTAAATTGGAAATCTTTAAGCTCGAAAAGGAGCTGGAAGAGCTCAAAAAGCTAATCGACCACTTGACCAAAATCGTGGGCAGCAACCGCTTACAGCTCAAGGTGGTCAAGGAAGAGCTTTTAGAAATCCGTAAAAAATTCCGCCGTCCCCGCCGCAGCGAGCTGGTGTTGGACGACAAGGAAATCAAGCTCACGAGAAAGGACGAAAAACAGCCCGCCACCCCGTGCATACTCTGCGCCATGGCGGACGGCTCCTTAAAATGCGTGAGCGAAAAGAACTATAATATGTCCTACAAGGGCGTCAACGCAAAGAGCACGCCGAACAATATCATCCGCTTGCGTACGCCCGTTCTTTCCGATCGGGTTATGCTGGTGTTCTCGGACATGGGTACCTGCTATAAGGTCCCCGTCGAGGAGCTCAGCTGCAAGCTTTCGGACGAAGGCTTTACGCTTTTCGACCTGTTTGACGAGGCAAAAGAGAGCGAAAAAGCGGTGGCGTTCTTTGAAGAAGGCAAGCTGGATTTCGACTTATTATTCATCACCCAAGGCGGCATGCTAAAACGCACTGAGGGTAAGGAATATTCGCTCAACAAGCCCGTATATCAGGCCATACGCCTCAACGAAGGGGACTCGCTCCTTGGCGTGGAAAAATTCATTCCCGACGAAGACAATCAAACGGTATTTTTCGTCACCCAATCGGGCAACTGTTTAAATAGTAAAACCGACGATATCCCTGTGCAAGGCAGGGTAGCGGGCGGCGTCAAGGGCATCATGCTCGCCGAGAACGACAAGGTGGTATTCGCCAAGCAAATCAACGGCGAGGGTGAAATTATCGTCGCCACCAAGCAGGGGCGCTTCAAGCGAGTCATCTCCTGCCAAATTGACCCTTCGCCTCGCTACAGAAAGGGCTGTCGCATCATCACCTTCTCGGAAAAGAACGATGAAATTATCTTTGCCGAGTACGTCACCGAGCCGTATTATCTCGCCGTTTCCGACGGCGACGGCAATATGCTCGCCTACGATACCGAGGATATTTCCATCGAAGCCAGCACCGCCAAGGGCAGAAAATTAAAGGGCAGAAGCGAGGAAGTCTGCGCCGTTTACGCATTGAAATTTTCGCAGTAATCAATCACAAATATAAAAAGGGGGATATGTTTGTATGTACGACGTAATCATCATCGGTTCGGGCGTTGCCGGCGTTTCGGCGGCGCTCACCTTACAGCTGTACCGCAAAAATATCCTTTGGTTGGGAAGTCGCGCGCTCTCCGAAAAAATCCGCAAGGCGGAAAAAATAAAAAACTACCCTGCGCTCACCGCGGTAACGGGCGAGGCGTTCGTTCAAAGCCTGCAAGAGCAAATTTCCGCCGAGGGGCTGTTGATTACCCCGCAGACGGCAACGGGCGTTTACGCCATGGGTAAATCCTTCACCGTCACCACCGAAAAGGACGCCTTTGAGGGCAAAACCGTCATTCTCGCCACGGGCGTGGAATCGAGCAAAAGCGTTGCGGGCGAGCAGGAATTTTTGGGCAGAGGGGTAAGCTATTGCGCCACCTGCGACGGATTTTTATATAAGGATAAAACCATCGCCGTCGTGTGCACGCTCAAAGACAAGGAGCACGAAGTGCAATACCTCGCTTCCTTGGCAAAAAAAGTATACCTCGTGCCGCTGTATAAGGACGTATCCTTACAGCAAGACAACGTGGAATCCGTCAAGGGCATGCCCGTAACCATAGAGGGAAACAAGCGGGTGGAACGGTTGGTTTTCAAGGACAAAACGCTCGAAGTGGACGGCGTGTTCTTTTTAAAGAACGCCATCGCTCCCTCGGCGCTCGTGGGCGGATTGCAAACGCAGGACGGACACGTCGTTATCGAACGGGATACTTCCACCAATATTGCGGGCTTATTCGCCGCAGGCGACTGTACGGGCAGACCATACCAATACGCCAAGGCGGTGGGCGAGGGCAACGTAGCCGCTCATGCCGTCATTGAATATTTGAATAAAAACATAAAAGAGGAGTAAACGTCAATGTTATATACCATTGAAAACGAGTGTTTAAAGGTAACGGTGGACGAAGTGGGCGCACAGCTCATGTCCATTCAAACCAAGAAGGACACCCACGAATACCTTTGGCAGGGCGATAAAAAATATTGGACGGGTCGGGCTTACAATCTCTTTCCCATTATCGGCAGAATGTATAAGGGGCAGTACGATTATCGGGGCAAAACGTACGATATGCCCGTGCACGGTTTAATTCGCAAGGAAAAGCTGACCGCAAAACTGATTGATAGGCAAAGCATTTCCTTTTCCTATACAGACAACGCCAAAACCTTGCCGCATTACCCGTTCAAGTTTAAGTATAAGGTAATCTTTTCCCTGCAAGACAACCGTCTGTCGGTCAAAACGCAGGTCGTGAATACCGACGATAAGCCCATTCATTTCGGCGTGGGCGGACACCCCGGCTTTTTCGTGCCCATGGAGAAAAACCTCGCGTTCGAAGACTATTATATCCGCTTTGAAAACGCTGAAAATCTGCGTCAGTGCGTCATGACGGACGACGTGCTCTTTACGGGCATGCTCCCCATATATGAGCTGGACGGCGATAAATTGCCGCTTTCGCATTCGCTCTTTCCCGTCGATGCCTTAGTGCTGTTAAATTCGGGCGGAAAGGCAACCGTTCAAAGCGACAAAGGGAATAGAAAAGTTACCATGTACTATCCCGATATGAAGTATATGGGCATTTGGCACAAGCCCAATTCGGACGCGCCCTATATCTGTTTGGAGCCTTGGAGTATGCTTCCCGCGGGCTTTGAGGGCAGGGACAATTTTGAAACCAAGCCCGATATGACCCATTTGCCCGCAGGCGAACGCTATGAAAACACTTGGACCTTGGAGATAGAATAAATTCATATGTGGTTTAACGAAGGCACTTTTTATCAAATTTACCCCCTTGGCTACTGCGGTGCCGAACGCGTCAACGATTTTGGTGAAACCAGACACCGCTTTCATAAAATTGAAGAAAACATCCCGCATTTAAAAGAGTTGGGAATTTCGGCAGTGCTGTTCAATCCGCTCTTTGAAAGCTGCACGCACGGTTACGACACCGTGGATTTTTACAGCGTAGACAGACGCTTGGGTACCAACGCCGAATTCAAGGCATTGGTGCAAAAGCTGCACGACAACGGCATAAAAGTGGTGTTGGACGGCGTATTCAACCACGTTGGCAGGGAGTTTGCTCCCTTCAAAGCCGTGCGTCAAGAACGCGAAAACACCTTTTATAAATTTTGGTTCAATATAAACTTCAACTCTAACAACAATTATAACGACGGCTTTTCCTATGAAAATTGGGAAGGGCATAACGAGCTTGTAAAGCTCAAGCTGGATAATTGGGATTTACAAAAATACCTCATGGACGCCGTGCGCTTCTGGATAGACGAGTTTGACATCGACGGCTTGCGTTTGGACGTCAGCTATCTCTTGCCCGAATGGTTTTTCGAGCTGTTGCGCCGCACCGTGCAGGAAAAAAAGCCCGAATTTTTCCTGATGGGCGAGGTCATTCATATCGGCAATTTCGCCAAAAACATCACCCCCGAACGCTTGGATTCCATCACTAACTACGAGTGTTTTAAGGGCATGGTATCGTCGGTTAACAGCGATAACCTCTTTGAAATCGAATATTCCCTAACCCGTCTGTTCTCCTCGGTGCACTGGGCGCTCTATTCGGGCAAACGCCTGTTCAACTTCGTGGACAATCACGACGTGCTCCGCGCGTACACGGCGCTCAAAAACAAAGCCAACGTTTTTGCGCTCTATACCTTGCTTTTCACCGTTCCAGGCATACCATGCCTTTATTACGGCAGTGAATACGCCGCAGAGGGGGATAAGAGCGACAGCGATTACCGTCTGCGCCCCTTTATCGACGATCTGGATAAAAATAAGCATCCCGAGCTGTTGGCGTTCCTGCAAAAATTATGCGCGCTGCGCAAGGATAGCCGTGCGCTTGCCTACGGTAATTATGAAAAGGTATACCTGCAAAACCGCAATTTGGTGTTTTCACGCAGCTATGAGGGCGAGAAGGTATACGCCTGCATCAACCTTGACGACGCTCCCGTTACCGTACATATCGGAGAGGGTGAAGGCGTGAATTTACTCCAAGGCGAACGGGTGAATTTATCCTGTGTCACCCTGCCGCCGCATTCGGGCTTCATTCTCCGCGCGCAGTAAAAAGCGCAGAGGTATAGCTTTGCGGGCAAAGGCGCATACAATAATATTATCATGTTGAAAATCAATCAAAAATATCTTGGAATTGTATATATCATTTGCTCGGCGTTCTTTTTTGCGCTCATGAACCTGTTTGTCAGCAAGGCGGGGGACGTACCCGTCCTGCAAAAGAGCTTTTTCCGCAACATCGTCGCCGCCTTTTTTGCGTTTGCGCTCCTCATGAAAAATCCGAGCGTAGTCAAGACGGGCAAGGGGCACGTGAAGGATTTGCTCATTCGCGCCACGGCGGGCACGCTCGGGGTATTCTGCAATTTTT
Organism: Clostridia bacterium; assembly: GCA_017508105.1. Taxonomy (GTDB): domain Bacteria; phylum Bacillota; class Clostridia; order Christensenellales; family Borkfalkiaceae; genus RGIG4074. The sequence continues at coordinate 15,369 of JAFVZP010000058.1, read as the reverse complement.
ACGCCATCAGCAATATGGGCATTGCCGACGCCTCTATCTTAAACAAACTCTCGCCCTTTTTCGCCATTATTTTTTCCTTTTTCCTCTTGAAGGAACGGCCTAAAAAAGTAGAATGGCTGGCGGTCACCGTCGCCTTCATCGGGGCGCTGTTCGTCATCAAACCCACCTTTTCTTCGGAAGTTATTCCTGCGGTGTCCGGTGTATTGGGCGGCTTGGGTGCGGGGATTGCCTACACCTTCGTGCGAAAGATGGGCAAGGACGGGGTAAACGGCAGCCTCATCATCTTTTTCTTCTCCGCATTCTCCTGTTTGGTCACTCTGCCCGTACTGATTTTCGATTTTTATCCCATGAGCATAGAGCAATTTCTCTATTTAATGCTTGCTGGTCTGTCGGCTTCGGGCGGACAAATTTTCATCACCAAGGCGTATTCCAAGGCGCCCGCCAAGGAAATTTCGGTGTACGACTATTCCATTGTGCTGTTTACGGCGGTGCTCGGATTTTTATTCCTGCAAGAGATACCAGACGCACTCAGCTTCATCGGCTATGCCATCATCATTTTGGCGGCGGTTGGCAATTGGTACGTTGCGCTCTATCGGGATAAACGGCAAAACCAAAAGGGCACGGCAGCCAAAAATCAGCCCACCATGCCCGAGATAAGCAAAGAAAATCAAGAATAAATATTTTTTAAAATAACAGAAAAGGCGTTTCCGACTTTGGTTCGGAAACGCCTTTTCTATAGGTAAAAAAAATTGTAGGCAATCATATAAACGGTGAACCCCATACCGTTCACTCATTTTTCAATAGCATTATATCATTTATTTCTATAAAAATCTAGCATAATAAAGTTAAAAATTAACACAATTCTGTTATAATTTTAAAAAATTTAAATAAAAATAATAACAGGATATTATCCTTGACATATAAAAGTATATGGTTTATACTATAAAAAATAACAAAATTGCGTAAAAATATAGAGGATATTTATGAAAAATACAGAACTCTTGGAAAAAAAGCAACACGGCAACGCCATGCGCCCGTTTGCAAAATACGCCATGGTGCTCGACGAACATTTAACTTCCTACCCCATGCACTGGCACGAGGAGATGGAGCTCATCCGCATACAGTCGGGCAGGGGGTTGGTGTTTATCGACGGCAAGCGTCTGGAGGTCAGCGCGGGCGATATTCTCATCGTCAATCCCTACCTCTTGCACTCCGTAGCCCAGCTGGAAAATCAGTCCATGGCAATCGAATCGGTGGTGTTTAACCTGCGCATGCTCGAAGCGTCCATTGCCGATGCCTGCACGGTGCAATACCTCGCGCCGCTCATCAACCGCACGCACCTTTGCGCGCGCCTCATTTGTCCCGACCACCCGCACTACGGGGTATTCAACGACAACGTTACCACCCTTTTAATGTCCTGTAACGACAGGCAGGAAGGGTACGAGCTGGCGGTAAAAGCCAATTTGATGTGGCTGTTCTATCACTTCTACAACAAGGGCATGGTACGCCGCAAAACCGTGAAGGACGAAGAAAAATATTCCGACGTACTGAAGACGGCGCTCGACTATATACAAAAGCATCTGGGCGAAACGCTGACCGTGGGGGATATTGCCGCTACCTGCGGATACAGCGAAACCTATATGATGAAGCTGTTTAAAAAAATGACGGGCTCCACCTGTATGGAGTACATCAATGCCTACCGCTTGAAGGAATGTGCCGAACGCCTGCTTTCCACCAAGGAAAAGGTACTCGACATCGCCTACGAATACGGCTTTAACAACATTTCCTATTTCAATCTGCAGTTCAAGCGCATGTACGGCATGACCCCTAAGGGATACCGTGCGCTCAACGGCAAGTAAAGGGCGGAAGTTATTGCTTAAAAGCAATAAAAACGCAGGCACCCCTTGACAGAAAGGGTAAAATATTGTATGATAATAGAACTTAAAACCGAGTGAACACGAGGGAAAATATGAAAAAATTCGCAGTCATCATGGCGGGGGGCGGAGGTGCAAGATTCTGGCCGCTTTCCAGAATGGATACACCCAAACAGTTGCTCAATTTAACGGGAAGGGACAGCTTGCTTGAGCAAACTCTTGCAAGGGTATGCCAAGTGCTTCCCCCCGAAAACGTTTTTATCCTGACCGATTGCGCTTTGGCGGAAAAAATACGCCAAACGCTTCAAGATAAAATCCCCGCCCAAAACGTGCTTTCAGAGCCCGTGGCAAGAGGTACCGCCGCCTGCATCGGCTACGCCGCTTGCGTCATTGCGCAAAGATACGGCGACGGTGTCATGCTGGTTACGCCCGCCGACGCCTATATTTCCAACGAAAAGGCGTTTGCCCAAGCGCTGCGCACCGCCGCAGCCGCCGCCGAGGAGAGCAATAAGGTAGTGACGATTGGCATTACCCCCACCTTCCCTGCAACGGGCTACGGCTATATTCAGCAGGGCAAAGGGCAGGAAGATTGCCCCGTAAAGCCCGTTGTGCGCTTTGTGGAAAAGCCGGACGCTATGCGGGCGAGGGAGTATCTTTTCAGCGGACAATACCTTTGGAACAGCGGTATATTCGTCTGGAAAGCGTCTGTGGCGCTCGATAAAATCAAACGGTTTTTGCCAAAAACCTACCAAGGTTTGCAACGCTTGTCGCAGCACCTGGGAAGCGAGCAAGAAACAACTGTATTGGAGCAGATTTACCCCACCCTTCCCGATATTTCCATTGACTATGGGGTAATGGAGAAATGCGAGGATATTTTGGTGCTGCCCGCCGAATTCGGTTGGAGCGACGTGGGCAGTTGGGATATGCTCGGCGCCATACACCCCGCTGATAAATATAATAACGTCGCCGTGGGCGACGTGCTTTTAGAGGAGTGCCAAAGCTCCACTGTCTACGCCGCAAGCCGCACGGTTGTGCTCTTGGGTGTGGAAAATCTCATCGTGGTGGAAACGCCCGATGCGGTCATGGTCTGCCCCAAGGACAGGGCGCAGGACGTAAAACAAATTACACAGAAATTGCAACAAATGGGAAAAAGGGAATTATTATAACATGACGGATTTTCAGTCGGAATATAAAAAATGGTGTCAAAGCCCAATCTTTGACGAGCAGACGAGAAGGGAAGTATGCGCCCTCACGGACGAGGGGGAGATAGAGGACCGCTTTTACCGTTCGCTCTCCTTCGGCACGGGCGGGTTGCGTGGACTCATCGGCGCAGGCACCAATCGCATGAATATCTACACCGTGGGCAAAGCCACCCAGGGGCTGGCAAATTATATCCATCAACAAACCAAAATGAGCGGGCAAACTCCCTCGGCGGTCATCGCCTACGACAGTCGGAATATGTCGTACGAGTTCGCTCTTTGCGCTGCGCTCGTGCTGTGCGCCAACGGCATTAAGGCCTATCTCTTCGAGGGCTTGCGCCCCACGCCCGAGCTTTCCTTTGCCGTGCGACATCTGCGCTGTACGGCGGGTATCATGGTAACGGCAAGTCACAATCCGCCCGCCTACAACGGCTATAAGGTCTATTGGCAGGACGGCGGGCAAATCGTAGCCCCGCACGATAGGGAAATTATTGCCGCCGTCAATGCCGTCAACGGGTTTGAAAACGTCAAGCGCATGGAAGAGAGCGAGGCAATAGAACAAGGACTGTTGCGCTTCATCGGCAAGCAGGTGGACGATCAATATATTGCCGCCGTAAAAAACACGCTGTTAAACGCCCCTCTGCTCAAAACTGCGGCGCAGGAGCTTAAAATCGTATACACTCCTCTGCACGGCACGGGCAATATCCCCGTCCGCCGCGTATTGAAGGAACTTGGCTTCACCAAAGTATGGGTGGTGCCCGAGCAGGAGCTGCCCGACGGCAACTTCTCCACCGTCGAGTATCCCAACCCCGAGGACGGCAAGGCGTTTGCCTTGGCACTGAAATTGGCGAGGAAAAAGGACGCCGACGTCGTGTTGGCAACCGACCCCGATGCCGACCGTCTGGGCATTTACGCCAAGGACGCACAGACGGGGGAATACCTTGCGTTCACGGGCAATATGTCAGGATTATTGATTGCCGATTATCGGCTGAGTCAACTGCAAGAACGGGGCGAGCTGCCCCAAAACCCCGCGGACGGTGCGTTGGTCACCACCGTCGTTTCCTCGAATATGGCGTTTGAAGTAGCCAAGGCGTACGGGTTGAGCGTCATTGAGGTATTAACCGGTTTCAAATTCATCGGCGAACAGATAAAACGGTTTGAGGACGCAAAAAACGCCAACGGCGGAAAATTGAACAAGGACAAATACGCCTATGAATATCTCTTTGGGTTTGAAGAGAGCTACGGCTGTTTAGTGGGCACCCATGCCCGAGATAAAGACGCTATTGCCGCAGTCGCTTCTCTGTGCGAGGCGGCGGCGTATTACAAGAGTAAAGGGCTTACGCTCTGCGATAAAATGCGTGAGATGTATGAAAAGTACGGGCACTATCTTGAACGGCAGGAGAGCATTACCCTGCAGGGCGTAGCGGGCGTGGAAAAAATCAGGGAAATCATGGAGGACTTTAAAACCAATCCCCCGCAAGCGCTCGCAGACGCAGCCGTATTAGCTCTTAGAGATTATCAAACGGGCGTGCGTAAGGAGTGCGGTACGGGCGAGCAAACCCTGCTCACCTTGCCAAAAAGCGACGTGTTTTACCTGGAATTAGAGGGCGACGGCTGGTGCTGTATCCGCCCTTCGGGCACCGAGCCCAAAATTAAATTCTATTGGGGCGTAAGGGGGCAAACCGCCGAGGACGCCGAGCAAAAAGCCGAGGCGCTCCAACACGCTTTATTGCGCCGAGTGTACGGCGAAGAGGCGTAAGCGCTTGCTCGGCAAATGAAAATATTTTTCCGCAATCAATTGTTTATAATATCAAATTCGTTTACTTTATTATTGCAAAGGGGTCAATTGTATGAAAAAGGCTTTAATTACGGGCGTAACCGGGCAGGACGGCTCTTATCTCGCCGAGTTTTTACTTGAAAAGGGCTATGAGGTGCACGGCGTTTTGCGCCGCTCGTCCGTCGATTATCACGAGCGCATAGCGCATTTAGAGGGCGAAAAGAACTTTCACCTGCATTACGGCGATTTAACCGATTCGCTTTCGCTTGTAAGAATTATTTCCTGCGTGCGTCCCGACGAAATTTATAATTTAGCAGCCCAAAGCCACGTGCAGGTCAGCTTTGAAGTGCCCGAATACACTGCCGACGTCGTCGCCACGGGCGTATTGCGCGTTTTGGAAGCCGTGCGTCTGTGCGGTTTGGCGGATACCTGCCGCATCTATCAGGCGTCCACGTCCGAGCTGTACGGTAAAGTGCAGGAAGTGCCACAAAAGGAAACCACGCCCTTTCATCCCTATTCCCCCTACGCCGTGGCAAAGCTGTACGGCTTTTGGATTGTCAGGGAATACCGTGAAGCGTACAATATGTTCTGTTGCAGCGGTATTTTATTCAACCACGAATCCGAGCGCCGCGGCGAAAGCTTCGTCACCCGTAAAATCACCCTGGCGGCAGGCAGAATCGCCTGCGGCTTACAGGATAAGCTGTATTTAGGCAACCTCAATTCGTTAAGAGATTGGGGGCATGCCCGAGATTACGTCGAGTGTATGTGGCGGATGTTACAGCAGGAAAAGCCCCAGGACTTCGTCATCGCCACGGGCGTTCAGCACTCCGTGCGGGAGTTTGCCACGCTCGCCTTCCATTATAACGGCATCGAATTGGACTGGCAGGGCGAAGGAATAGACGAAAAGGGCATCGATAAAGCCACGGGCAAGGTGCTCGTAGAGGTGTCTCCCGCATTTTTCCGTCCCACCGAGGTAGATAATCTGTGTGGCGATCCCACCAAGGCAAAAACCGTGCTCGGCTGGAATCCGCAGACCACTCCGTATGAAGAATTGGTGCGTACCATGTCCGTACACGACAGAAAAAAGGCGGAAGAGGAGAAAGCAAAGCTATGATGGAGAAGCACTCCAAAATATACGTTGCGGGCCACCTTGGAATGGTGGGCTCGGCTCTGGTGCGCGCGCTGCGTGCGCAGGGGTATGACAATCTGCTTTTACGCACCCGTCAAGAGCTGAATTTATGCCGCCAGAGCGACGTGGAGAATTTCTTTTTACAGGAAAAGCCGGATTACGTCTTTTTATGCGCTGCAAAGGTGGGCGGCATTTTGGGCAACGCTACCCAACCTGCGGATTTTCTGTACGACAATATGACGATGGAAATGAATGTCTTGCATTCGGCATGGAAAAGCGGCGTTAAAAAATTACTGTTCTTGGGCTCGTCGTGCATCTACCCCCGTTTGGCGCCCCAACCCATCGCAGAGGACGCTCTGTTAACGGGCGCATTGGAGCCGACCAACGAGGCTTACGCTCTTGCCAAAATTTCCGGCTTGAAGTATTGCGAATACTTAAACAAACAGTATAAAACCAACTTCATCTCGGTCATGCCCACCAATTTATACGGCAAGAACGACAACTACCACCCCGAACATTCGCACGTTTTACCCGCGCTCATTCGCCGTTTTCATCAAGCCAAGGTCAACGGAGAGAGCCAAGTAACCTGTTGGGGTACGGGCACGCCCTTGCGCGAATTTTTATACGTAGACGACTTGGCGGACGCCTGCATCTTTTTGATGAACACCTATAACGGCACTCAACCCGTCAACGTGGGCACGGGCAAGGAAATTACCGTCCGTGCGCTTGCCCATTTGGTGGCAAAGACCGTGGGCTATACGGGCGCCGTTCAATGGGATGAATCTAAGCCCGACGGCACCCCGAGAAAGCTTTTAAACGTATCCAAGCTCAAAAATTTGGGCTGGCAATATAAAACGGAATTAGAGCAGGGCATTGCCCTCGCTTACGAGGATTTTTTAACCAACGCCGTACGCACGGAGAGATAGAAAAAACAGTCAATGGAACAAAATCAACAAACGCTCAATCAAAACTGCATACAATCGGCGCCGACCGAGCCAACGGGCAAGAATAAGCGCAAAAAGCCCAAAAAGAGCAAAGAAACATCGTTGTTGAAGAACATCATCTACAACAATTTTTATTTGGTTCTTCTTGTCCTCGTGCCGTTGATTACCACGCCCTACGTTTCAAGAGTCTTGCAACCGTCGGGTGTGGGCGTTTACAGTTATACGCACTCACTGGTTACCTATTTCACCATGTTTGCGTCGCTCGGCACGCTCTCCTACGGTCAACGGGAAATCGCCAGACGGCGAGAGAACAAAGCTGAATATTCCAAAGTATTTTGGGAAATAGAATTAATTACCGTCGCTTCCTCTCTGGCATGCCTGGGGGTATGGCTGATCTTTTCCTTTATCTATCAAATATACACGCATTACCTGCTCATTTTCTCGTTGTTGATTTTGTCAAGCTGCTTTGACATCAGCTGGTTTTACGCCGGGTTGGAAAAATTTCAGCATACGTCATTCATCAACTCCATGTTTAAGGTGCTCAGCGTCATACTCATCTTTTTCTTCGTGCGGGAGCAATCAGACGTGGATAAATATATCCTCATCTATGCGGGCTCGCTTTTTTTGGGCTCGCTGTCCATGTGGCTGTTTTTACCGCAGAACGTTTGCAGGGCAAAAATAGACCGTTCCTCGATGCGCAAGCATTTTCAACAGACGCTCGTCTATTTCCTGCCCACCGTTGCGACCTCTATTTATATGGTTTTGGATAAGAGCTTAATCGGTATTATCACGGGGCAAAGTGAGTTCAACGGATATTACGAACAGGCAACGAGAATTATCAATCTCGCAAAAACCGTTTCCTTCATGGCAATCGTCGGGGTCGTCGGTTCAAGAACCAGCTATCTCTATACAAAGGAAAACCAAAGCCAAGTAAAAACCGAAATAGCCGCCTATCTAAACGTCGCTTTGGAAATGGTCTGCATGCTCTCCGTGGGCTTTTGCTTCGGCATCCTCGGCACTGCCGCCAATCTGGTGCCCATGTTCTTCGGCTCGGGCTATCAACCCACGGTCTATCTTTTATACATCTTTTCGCCCATCATCGTCATCATTGCGCTGAGCTTTCTCTTAGGCGAGCTGTACTATACGCCGAGCGGCAGAAGAAAAAACAGCACGGTATATCTGTTAATCGGCGCCGGCGTGAACTTTGTATTGAACTTAATATTCATTCCCTTATTGCAGGCATACGGCGCGGCACTTGCCTCGGTCATTGCCGAACTGGTCATCACGGTTTTGTTTTTGGTAAAATCCAATCAAACGCTTACCTGGCAAAAAGTAGGTCAGGTGCTCTGGAAAAAAGCAGCTGCAGGCGGAATTATGCTGGTATTTTTATGTATCAGCTATCTCTTCACTCTGCCTCCGCTGTTTTTGCTCATCGCGCAAGTTACGGGCGGCGCTGCCGTCTATCTCATTACGCTCATTCTCCTGCGCGACAACAGCATGAAGGAAATTTGGTATATCTTAAAAAGGATTTTCACTCGAAAAAAAGCTAAAAAAGAATAAGTTGTATCGTAAAATTTGGTTTTAGGAGAGGGTATGGGCAATAAAATTGTAACCGACATAGCGCAAGACAATCAATTTGACGCAGGCGCCAAGGCACGGGCGGACGCTACCGCAATTTTTACCCGTTCGGGCTTTGAACCCGTCGTCCTTTTTCATCGCAAGCACAGCGGCTGTATCAGACTGTTGCAGGCGCTTACCGCCTTAAAAGCCGTATGCAAGGGCGTGGACGACGGCGAGATGATTGTGCTGCAATATCCCTACCATGCCTTGATTATGCGCCTTTTTTTGAAGGAAGTTCAAAAATATAAACGCAAGGTGAGCTGTAAATTGGTTTTGCTTTTGCACGACGTCAATTATCTTCGCAGCAAACGGTTTTTCAAGGGCGGAGCGCAAAAAACCAAAGAGCGGGAAATTTTTTTCTTCAACCAAGCCGATGCCCTCGTTGTGCACACTCCCGCCATGCGTGAACAATTACAAAAAGACGGCGTCACTTCGCCCATGTATGCGTTGGACGTCTTTGATTATCTTTATGAGGGCGCGCCCGCTCCGATTCCGCAAAGCGCTGCAACGCAAGTGGTGTTTGCGGGCAATTTATCGGCTGAAAAATCGGGTTTTTTATATCAACTGCCCACGTTCGAGGGCGTAATGCTTCACGTCTACGGACAGGGTTTTGCGGACGGTAATTCTAATCCTGCCGTGCGCTATTGCGGCAGCTTTCCGCCCGATACGCTCATTGAAAATTTACAGGGGCATTACGGCTTGGTATGGGACGGCAGCTCGTCAAACGGCTGTCAGGGGGAGTACGGCGAATATTTAAAATACAATGCGCCGCATAAGCTTTCGCTGTACCTTGCCGCCGGTCTGCCCGCGGTTGTCTGGAAGGGCTCGGCACAGGCAAAATTTATCCAAAGGCATGGCGTAGGCGTTGTAATAGACAATTTATCCGAGCTGCAAAATTTACCCAACGCGCAATCTGAGGCATACCATGCCCTGTGTGAGCGTGTAAAATCCGTCGCTCAGGATATCCGCTCGGGAAGCATACTGAAAAAGGTCATAGAGGACGTACAGTCTAAATAAAGCGACCCGGGGGACAATGATTATGAAAAAGAAACTACTTATCTATGCGCATTATTATTACCCCGACGTAGCCGCTACGGGGCAAATTTTGCAGGAGCTTGCCGAAAGGTTAAAGGAGCGGTTTGATATTACCGTCGTCTGCAGTGTGCCCTCGTACACGGGTGAAATTCCGCCGCATTATCGCCAAAAGAAGGTGTATTTGGAGGAGTATGAGGGCGTAAAGCTCGTTCGCGTGCCCGTTCCGCCCTTTTCTAAGAGCGATAAATTCAGCCGAATTAAGAACCTTCTTTCCTACTATTTCGGCGCAAAAAAAGCCACCCGCACGCTCGGTAGGCAGGACTATGTGTTTACGATCTCCCAACCGCCTGTTTTGGGCGGACTGCTCGGCGTATACGCCAAGAAAAAGTGCAAGGCAAAGCTCATCTATAACATACAGGACTTCAACCCCGAACAGATTGAGGCGGTGGGGTATTTTACCTGCAAGCCCTTTTTATGGCTGATGAAAAAAATCGACACCGCTACCTGTCAAAAATCGGATACGGTCGTCGTCGTGGGCAGGGATATGGTGCAAACGCTGAAAAACCGCTTTCACGGCCGACCCATGCCCAAATATTGCACGATTAACAATTGGACGGACGAACGCGCAATTTTCCCCTTGTCTGCCCAAGACAAAGGGGTACAAGCATTCAAAGCCCGTTACGGCTTAGAGGGAAAATTCATTATTATGTATTCTGGCAATTTAGGTCTGTATTACGACCTGCCCAATCTGCTGAAAGTTGTAGCCTCGTTTAAAGACCGCAAGGACGTGGCATTCGTGTTCGTGGGACAAGGCGGCGTGGAGAGCGAATTAAAGGCGTACAAAGCGGCGCAGGGGCTGGATAACGTGGTATTTTTGCCCTACCAACCCAAAGAAAGTCTGCTTTACAGCCTGAATGCCGCCGACGTGCATTGGGTGGTCAATGCCAAGGGCATCAAGGGGGTTTCGGTCCCGTCCAAGCTATACGGCGTTATGGCGGCAGGCAAGCCCGTTCTGGGCGTTTTGGAAGCGGGCAGCGAGGCGAGAGAGATTATTCAAGAGGCGGGCTGCGGTTTGATTGCCGACCCTGCCGATTATAAAGAAATAGAACGGCTGCTTCATCAATTTATAAATAAACAAGCGGATATTGCAGGCATGGGTGCCTCGGGCAGAGCCTATTTAGAGGCGCATCTGACCAAAACGGCATCCGTTGAAAAATACATTCGAGCAATAGAGGAGTGTTGAGGGTATGGCAATTTTCACCCGATGTATCATGGCGTTTACGGGCGTAAAGCACGGAAAAAAGTTCAAATTAAGAGGCAACGCCTTTATCTACAATCACCGCGGCGCAAGCATTGCGTTGGGGGATAACGTCACAGTCAATTCCTCATTTTTCTCCAATTTAGCGGGTTTGTACCAGCGCAGCGTCATTGTAACCAGACGCGCAGGTGCAAGCATCAAAATTGGCAACAACGTGGGTATGTCCGGCGTTACGATGTATGCAAGGGTGGGTATCACCGTCGGCGATAACACCTTAATCGGCGCGAACACCAAGATTTTGGACAACGATTTTCATCCCTTGGACGTGCAGAGCCGCAACGCCAACGACCAAGCCGCCATTGCGTGTAAAGAAGTGGTCATCGGCAACAACTGCTTTATCGGCTGCAACGCCATTATATTAAAGGGAACGGTGCTCGGCGACGGTTGCGTGGTTGGTGCCGGCAGCGTGGTTTCGGGCGAATTTCCCGCAAACAGCGTGCTGGCGGGCAATCCTGCAAAAATCATCAAAACCTTACAGGCGTGAGGCGTGCCATGGCGATAGAAAATAAGAGAAAGGTCTGCATCATCGGGCAGTTTCCGCCGCCCTTGCACGGGCTTTCCAAGGCGTTGGATACGCTGTGCGAGGGAGTAAAGGACGCCTTTTGCTTGCAAAAAATAGACATCAAGGACAACCGAAAGGTCATTGGCAATCTTTTTAAACTACTGTTCAGCAAGGCAGACGTTTTTTATCTCACCCTCTGCCAAAGCAAGTGGGGAAATTGGCGTGATTTACTCTTTTTAAAGCTCATTTCCCTCAAAAAGAAAAAATGTCTGGTGCATCTGCACGGCGGATATTACCGCGCGCTGTTGGAAGCTCTTTCACCCGGCCAAAAGAGAAAAAATGAAAAAATGTTGCAAAAGATAGAGGGCGCCATTGTCCTCAGCCCGTCGCTTCGGTCTGTTTTTCAGGGCTTGGTAGCGGATGAAAAGATATTCGTCGTCGAGAACTGCGCGGACGATCAATATCTGTTGCCGTATACCGCCATTGAACAGCGGCTGCAATCGGCAAACCAAAGGGGCAAGTATAACGTATTATATTTAAGCAATTTTCAGCCCGAAAAGGGGTATAAAGAGGTGCTTGCGCTTGCTAAGTACCAAAATGAGCAGGCAAAAGACTCGCAAAAATTCCATTTTCACTTTGCAGGGCAATTTGTAAGCCCTGCGCAAGAGAAGGAATTTTTTGATTATATTACCGCAAACGCCCTTAAACACAGCGTTACCTATCACGGCGTAGTGGATGGCGAACAAAAGCTTGCGCTTTTGAAAACAGGCGATTTCTTTATTTTGCCCACACGCTATCCCAAAGAGGGGTTGCCCATTTCTCTTTTGGAATGTATGGGCAACGGTATGGCGGCGATTACCACCGACCATGTCGCAATTTGCGACGTTGTAACCGATGGACAAAACGGCGTAGTGCTCGCTGAAAATCAAGAAAAGGATGCCAAGGCGGTCTATCAAAAGATGCTTTGCCTAATTGAAAGCTTGCCCCGGATTGCAAGCAATAATTATCATAAAATACGCACGCAGTATACGCAGGCGCGGTATATAAGCCAATTAGAGGCGTTGTTTTTAAATATTTAAAAAACGTAGGTGCGGCAACCTACGTTTTTTCTATGGATATTTATAAATAATGTTTTAGCCTGCGTTTATCCAAAGTAGTGAATCAAGCCGCCGGCAATGACCTTGGCTTCCTGTTCATAGCCACCGCCTGCGCCGTAGGAGCAGTATATACCGTCACGCAAATACATAGGATAGGTATAATCATTAAAAGCTGCGGTGTTGTATACATCAATGAAGGGAATGCCGTAATAAGCGGCTACCTCACCCACGGCTTTAACTTTGTCTGCTACGTTATAGTTGGGGGATCTATGCGGAGAAGCGAGTACGATTTTAAAGTTGGGGTTTAAAGAGTAGAGCGTTTCAATGAGGAATTTATACCCTGCGCAAATGGACGCATTGTCGTCGCTGCTGGGAGCATCGTTTACCGTACCCGGCTGGGATTGTTTGCTATTAAACAAACCCATAATGAATACTACGTCTACGTCTGCCGCAAGGGTTGGCGTAAAGTAGTTTAAAAATTGGCTGACCTTTGCTCCGCTTGAAGAAAAGTTCTTTACCGCTTTCAAACCCAAATATTTACTTACATACTCCTGCCATTCTCCTTCTGCAGATAAATCGTCCCCCAAGGTCATCATGGTCAAGCCGTATAAATTAGAGGGCACGTAGTGAGGAATGGTAATGAAATCGCTCAAACAAAAGTCGTTGTTCACGGGCTGAGGCTCTTGGGTATTTTGCACTACAAGCTCGCTCATTGGACCGTATTGTGATTGATAGGAGGATGACATGGATGCGAACATATATTTTGCGCCCGTGGGAGCGGTTATGGAATTAAGTCCAAGACTGTTGTGTACAGATAGGAAGTATTCGGTTACATCCTCCCCATCGACGGCGACGATGGAGTCCGTCGTTTTGAATACGACCTTCGTGATAAACACCCGTTGTCCGTTTATGGAGAAGGTGTAAGTTTTACCCTCTTGCACAGGGATGCCGTAACGGTTGGTATTGTAGCCCGAGGAAGTAAAGGTAGTACCCAAATTGTCCAACTGCTTGTTGTTCAGTAAGGTTTTGTTTCTAAATAGGTCGGGATAGCCGCTTCCCGAAATAAAAGAGGTCTTTTCCGGCGTAACGCTACCATTGGCAATCTTGGTGCTATCCCCGCATACCTGCCAAGCTTTACCCGTCCAAGCATAATACAGCCCGTCGTTGGTGCAGTAATAGAAATCACCTACTGCACCGCCCTGCGCGGTGGGTTTGCTGCTCGTGGTGCCCACAAAAGTAAGCCCCGCCGTTATCAGCGCTTTGAGCGTAAGCAACTCGCCTTCAATGGCTTCTTGTAAAGAGGTGTAGTCCGTTCCGTTGAGCTTGCGGGCTTGAATTACTTCGTTGGATACGGTGGGCGTGGGCGAGAGATGTTCTTGCAGGTCAAAGTGAAATACGTTGGGCTGTAAATAAATGGCTTTCTGGCTCATATTACTTCACCTCCCTTCAAGATGGGCGCAACCCGTAGAGGGAATACGGGCGAGGCAAAGGCGTTGCCTGCCTTGTCCGACAGTCGCACCTGCATTTGCACGCCTTGGTCCGTCGAGAATAAAAAGGTTTCCTTTTGCGAAAGGGTGGTCGACACGGTATACTCCGACTTCACGCAGTCTGAAATGCTCTTTTCCAGCATGTTTTTTCCGCTTTGACGAAAGGTAACAAAAAAGTTTTTTAGCTGCGCGGCTTCCAACGGCAGTGTAAAAGAAAAAGTAGGCGTTGTGCCTTGTGTAATTGTTTCTTGCATTTTGCTTCCTTATGATAGCGCGTATCTTATTTTTTTTGAGCTCAGTTACAGTATATCACAGCTTTTTCAAAACAAGTAAAAAATTGGACAACGCGCACGCTACCTTCCGCATTTGCTTTGATCGGAATAAAGGCAATTCATTCAAATAAACGCGCTTTTCCAGCCTTTTTTATGGAGAAGTAAATTAGAAAAATGAATATATATTGAATATAAAATGAATATATAATATCAAAAAAACACCGCCCAAGCGTATGGCCTGGCGGTGTTTTTGTTTGGTTTATTTTTTTGGAGAAAAATTACTTGTTTGCCATCATATAGTCGTAAATCTCACCCAACAGATTATCGGAGATGATGGTTCTGATCTTGCCGAGGTATACGAAGATGGAATTGAAGAAACGCTTATTGTTTCCACCGATGTTGTATTGAGGCAAGTAAGCAGGTGCTTTTCCGTCGATAAACAGCTTCTTGAATTCACGCTTGGAAGCAGGGGAGAGGGACTTCAAGAAATCATCGGCTTCTTCCTCTTCTTCCAATTCTTTTTGAACTTCTTCTGCTGCGGTAGGTTCAACGGGAGATTCTTCTGCTTCGTCTGCTTCCTCTGCAACGGGAGCTTCAGCGGTAGCCTCGTCTGCAACGGGAGCAAATTCTTCTTCGTCTTGGTCGGGTTCTACAATTTGCAGTTCGTCGTCTGCTTCCTCTGCTTCGTCAACAGTCACTTCAATAAGCTCTTTCTTAGTGCCGGTTCCGAACATACCGATGAAAGCGGTGAGAGTAGCGAGGATTGCGCAAGCGAGAACGACTACGGTAAAGAGGTTATCCTGAGCGGCTTGGATAATTTCCATAATCTTGTCGGGACCAACGTAGAGAACGTTGAGCGCCGTGCTTACGGCAAAGAGCAAGAAGGAGAATACCGCACAACCCTTGGAGGGTTTAGCAAAACCGATGAGAGCAAAGAGTGCTGCGAGTACGCCTGCAACGGCAAAGCCGCCTGCGAAGATATAATTGGTATTGCCAAAGTCAAGAGCGGTTAAGAAGTCTAAGTTCTGCCAAGCGAAGATGCCAACGGCAACAAGACCCAAGATCAAGGAGAGGAAGGTAAAGAAGCTACGCTTTTTAACCGTTTTCTCTACGGT